>JASLBX010000022.1 GCA_030146385.1 Jiangellaceae bacterium
CGCCGCTACGGCGGGGCCCGCGATATCAGCCGGACATGAGGCGGCTGAAGGCCCGGGCGATTACGGACGGGCGGCCGGTCAGCCGCTCTTCCGGATCGGCGAGCCGCATCGCGTTCAGCCCGGTGTTGATGCCGAGCCAGCGCAGCGGCTCAGGTTCCCAGCGGCGGGAACGGTGCCCGACCCAGGGCAGCGACAGCAACGGGCTGCGGCGGGCCAGGATCAGGTCGGCCATCGTCCGGCCGGCGAGGTTGGACGTTCCGACGCCGTCCCCGACATAGCCGCCGGCCCAGCCGATACCGGTGTTCCGGTCGAGCCCAACTGACGCCCACCAGTCGCGGGCGATGCCGAGCGGCCCGCCCCAGGCGTGCGTGAACTTCACGTCCTCCAAGCCAGGCAGCATCTTGGTCAACTCTTCACGCAGCCACGCGAAAACGGACGGCTCGCGGTCGTATGACGGCGCCGTCCGTGACCCGAAGTGGTACGGCGCGCCCCGCCCGCCGAAGGCCAGCCGGCCGTCGACCGTCCGCTGGCCGTAGATGATCATGTGACGCATGTCGGTGAACGTCGGGCGGCTGGCCAGCCCGATGCGTGACCAAACGCCCTCCGCAAGCGGCTCAGTGGCGACCATCAGCGAGTACACCGGCGCAACGGCCCGACGCGCACCCGGCAAGCCAGCTGTGAACCCCTCGGTCGCGCGAACCACGTACCGCGCCGCAACACGTCCGTTCGGCGTCCGCACCTCACCCGGCGAGATCGCCATGCACGGCGTCCGTTCGTAGATGACCCCGCCGCGGCGCTCCACCGCATGGGCCAGGCCCCGGACGAGCTGCGCCGGATGGATCACCGCGCAGTGCGGCGTGAACACCGCGCCCAGCGCGTCCGGCACATCGAGGATCTCGCGCGCCGACGCGGCCGACAACAGCCGGTAGTCCTCCTCGCCGAAGCCCCATCTCCGCGCCCGCTCCACGAATGATCGCGCCCGCTCCAACTGCAGCGACGTCCGCGCCACCTGGATCGTCCCGCCCTTGGCCCAGCCGACATCGATGCCTTCGGCCTCGGCGACCCGTCCCACCTCGTCCACCGTGGCGAACATCTCGCGCTGCAACCGGACGGCATCGTCACGGGACGACGCCCGGGCCAGCTTCTCCCAGGACGCCGGAAAGAGCGCAGAGCACCACCCGCCGTTGCGCCCGGACGCGCCGAACCCCGCGATCTCACGCTCGACGACGACAACCCGCAATGACGGCGAAGCCGCCAGCAGGTAGTACGCGGTCCACAGCCCGGTGTAACCCGCACCGACAACGGCCACATCAGCTTCGGCCCCACCCGTAAGTGACGGCCTGGGCACGAGCTGGTCGTCGCCGGGCAGCGAGTCCAGCCAGTACGACAGGGACCGGTGCCCGCTGCTCAGATCTTCTGCCATGCCTCCGTCAAGACCGACCGGAGGATCTGCTCCATCTCGTCGAAGTGGGTCTGATCGCAGACCAGCGGCGGCGAGACCTGGATGACCGGGTCACCGCGGTCGTCGGCACGGCAGTAGAGCCCGGCCTCGAACAGCGCCTTGGACAGGAAGCCGCGCAGCAGCCACTCGGACTCCTCGTCGGTGAAGGTCTCCTTGGTGGCCTTGTCCTTGACCAGTTCGATGCCGAAGAAGTAGCCGTCGCCGCGGACATCACCGACGATCGGCAGGTCGAGCAGCTTCTCCAGCGTGTCCCGGAACCGCGGCGAGTTGTCAGTGACGTGTTGGTTGAGCTGCTCCTTCTCGAAGATGTCAAGGTTCGCCAGCGCGACGGCGGAGGAGACCGGGTGCCCGCCCCAGGTGTAGCCGTGCGTGAAGCTGACTTTCCCCTGGGAGAAAGGCTCGAAGAGCCGGTCGCTCACGATCATCGCGCCGAGCGGGGCGTAGCCGGACGTCAATCCCTTGGCGCAGGTGATGATGTCGGGCTGGTAGCCGTAGACGTCTGCCCCGAAATACCCGCCGAGCCTGCCGAACGCGCAGATCACCTCGTCGGATACCAGCAGTACGTCGTACCGGTCGCAGATCTCGCGTATCCGCTGGAAGTAACCCGGTGGCGGCGGGAAGCAGCCGCCTGCGTTCTGCACCGGCTCCAGGAAGACGGCGGCCACGGTGTCCGGGCCCTCGAATTCGATGGCCTCGGCGATCCGATCGGCGGCCCAGCGGCCGAAAGCCTCCAGGTCGTCGCCGTGCTCGGGAGCCCGGTAGAAGTTCGTGTTCGGCACCCGGAAGGCGCTGGGCACCAGTGGCTCGTACGCGGACTTCAGCTCGGGAATGCCGGTCAGCGACAGCGCGCCGTGCGTCGTACCGTGGTACGCGATGGCGCGGCTGAGGACCTTGTGCTTGCCGGGACGGCCGGTGAGCCTGAAGTACTGCTTGGCCAGTTTCCAGGCCGACTCCACCGCCTCGCCGCCGCCAGAGGTAAAGAAGATCTTGTTCAGGTCACCCGGCGCGAGGTCGGCCAGCCGATCGGCCAGCTCGATCGCCGCCGGGTGCGCGTACGACCAGATCGGGAAGTACGCCAGCTCGGCCGCCTGCTTGGCCGCCGCCTCGGCGAGCTCGGACCGGCCGTGACCCACTTGGACGACGAAGAGCCCGGACAGGCCATCCAGGTAGCGGCGGCCGGCAGCGTCCCAGATGTACGGGCCCTCACCGCGGGCGATCACGGGCGCGTCGTTGTGCTCGTACGCCGACATCCGGGTGAAGTGCATCCAGAGGTGCTCGTGCGCGGTGCGCGCCAGGGCGGAGGCGTCAAGGTTTCCAGTCACACCAGCATCATGGCCCGAGTCGTCCCGTCTTGGCAAGGGAATCAGTGGTCATGGCCGACTAGCACACCTGATTTTGTGATGGAGGGCTTCAAGTGACGCACGGATCCGTACTAGTCTGCAGGCGGCAGGTTTCGCTAGTTCGGAAGGCTGGGCAATGGCCGACAAGCGCGTAGTGCGTAACTTCATCAACAACGAACCGGCCGAGGCGCTCTCCGGCGCGACCTCGGATCTGATCAATCCGGCCACGGGCGAGGTCTTCGCGACGGCGCCGGTGTCCGGGCTCGAGGACGTCGACCGGGCCATGCGAGCGGCCGAGGCAGCCTTCGAGACGTGGCGCGACGTGACGCCCAGCGAACGCCAGAAGGCCCTGCTGAAGATTGCCGACGCGATCGAAGCGCGCACTGACGAACTCATTGCCGCGGAGTCCGAGAACACCGGCAAGCCGCTCGCGATGACCGCCGAGGAGGAGTTGCCGCCGTCCGTCGATCAGATCAGGTTCTTCGCCGGCGCCGCCCGCATGCTCGAAGGCAAGGCGGCAGGGGAGTACATGGCCGAGCACACGTCCTACGTGCGACGCGAGCCGGTGGGCGTCTGCGCCCAGGTGACGCCCTGGAACTACCCGCTGATGATGGCCGTATGGAAGTTCGCCCCTGCGATCGCGGCGGGAAACACGGTCGTCCTCAAGCCATCCGACACCACCCCAGTCACCACGGTGATGATGGCCGAGATCATGGCGGAGTTCCTGCCGCCGGGTGTGATCAACGTGGTGTGCGGCGACCGCGACACCGGCCGGGCCCTCGTCGCTCACGACACCCCGGCGATGGTCTCGGTGACGGGCTCGATCCGGGCCGGCATGGAGGTCGCCCAGGCCGCCGCCAGCGACCTCAAGCGGGTCCACCTCGAGCTCGGCGGCAAGGCGCCGGTGGTCGTGTTCGACGACGCCGACATCGCACAGGCGGCAGAGGCGATCGCCGGCG
>JASLBX010000506.1 GCA_030146385.1 Jiangellaceae bacterium
CCGGGCCGGTCGAGCGGGCCGACGGCGTAGTGGCTCAACGGCCGTGCGTCCAGGCCTGCCCCGCTGGCGATCTGCGCGAGCATGAGTTCGTCTGAGCCTGCGGGCGGGTGGACGACCAGGTGCAGGCCTGCGGCCGTGCCCGTCACATCCCAGCTCGGCAGCCGGTCGGCCAGCTCGTCGACCAGCCGGTCACGTAATGCGCGGTACCGGGCACCCATCGCGCGGATGTGCCGGTCCAGTTCTCCCCGGGCCAGGAAGTCAGCCAGCGCGGCCTGGTCCACGATTCCGGTGCCCAGGTCCGCGGCGTACTTGGCGGTGACGAGGTCGGACACCAGATGTTCGGGTCCGACGAGCCAGCCGATCCGCAGGCCGGGCGCAAGCGTCTTGGACAGGCTGCCCCCGTACACGACCACGTCCGGGCCGAGGCCTTGAAGCGCCCCGACCGGCGTCCGGTCGTACCGGAACTCCGCATCGTAGTCGTCCTCGATCACGAGCCCTCCGGTGTCACGGGCCCAGCTCAGCAACGCGTGCCGGCGTTCCCGCGACATGACCACACCGGTCGGGAACTGGTGAGCAGGCGTCACGACGACGGCCTCGACGCCGGAGCCGGTGAGGTCGTCTACCCGGATCCCGGCGCCGTCGACGGGCATAGGGACGCACGTCACGCCGGCTCCGGCCAGTTGTTCCCGCAGACCGGCAGACCCGGGGTCTTCCAGGCCGATCCGGGATACCCCACGCTGTGCCAGGACCTCGGCGATCAGCCGGGACGCCTGCCCGAAGCCGTTGACGATGACGATGCGCTCCGGCGGGGCGATCAAGGCCCGGACTCGGCCCAGGTATGCCGACAGCTCGGTTCTGAGCCCGGCATATCCGGCAGGGTCGCCGTAGCCGAATGCGGAGTCGGGCAGGTCGGCCAGCGCGTGCTGAACGCTGCGCAGCCAGGCCGCTCGGGGAAACTGCGCCCCGGACGGAAGGCCGGGATTTGTCGGCGGCCGCGCTCGTCGCTGCCGAGCGGGAGTAGTTGGGCGTGGGACGGCGGCGACCTCGGTGCCGCTGCCTTGGCGGGCGTCGAGGTATCCCTCCGCCGTGAGCTGCTCGTATACCCGCACGACGACGCCACGTGAGACGCCGAGATCCTGGGCCAGGATGCGGGACGGTGGCAGCCTGGTTCCAGTCGGAAGCGACCCGCTGCGCACGGCGTCACGAAGCCGGGTCATGAGGGCGGAAGCCTGCTGGCCGCGCGGTACGCCGGTGAGCGACAGCTCCAGCAGGAGACCACGATTGGTACTGTCAAGTACTGCCGTATTGGCATTCTGCATGGAGCCATTATCGTCATAGGTTCTTTGCCATGACGAGTGTTGGGGCGCCAACGCGGGCGAGTGTGCTTTCGGCTGCCGTGCCGGTCGCGGCGGCCATCGGCGTGTTCGGCGTCGTCTACGGCGCTGCGGCCGGGCCGGTACTCGGCCCAGTCCTCGCCGTGGCCAGCTCGGTGATCCTCTTCTCTGGAGCGGCGCAGTTCACCATGGTGGCCCTGGTCGCCGCGGGCGCGACTCCCGTGGCGGTGCTCGGCGCGGTCACAACACTCGCTCTGCGCCACTTTCCGCTTGGCGCTGTGCTCCAGCCGCTGTTGACGGTGGGGCGTGCTCGGCGCGCGTTGATCGCGCCGTTCCTTACCGACGAGACCGCGGGGCTCGCCCTGGCATCGGGTGAACGCGCCGAACGTACGGTGGCTGTCAGCGGCGGCATGGCTTATTGCTCCTGGGTGGTGGGCACTGTCGTCGGCCTGGTGGGCGGCTCGCTCGCGTCCGCCGAACCGCTGGCGGCGGCGCTGTTCCCGGTATTGTTCGTCGGCTTGGCCGCGCTGACGGCGGTGTCCCGATCGGATGGTGTACGCGCGGTGTTCGCCGGCGTGGCGAGCGTCGGCCTGTTGTTGGTGTGGCCCGCGGCCGGCGCGCTGGGCGCGATCGCGGTCGCCGTCATCGTGTCGTTGGTGGTGCGGGCGCCGTGAGCCTTCCTCTCCTCATTGCGGCCGCGGCGATCACCATTGGCAGCCGGATCGCCGCGTTGGCCGTCCTGCCTCCGCCCCGAGGGGCTGTCGCCGCCCTGGTCCGGCGGCTGCCCGCGCCGCTGTTCGCCTCCCTTGCGGCGCTCAGTCTCGCCGGGTCGGATGGCACGACCATCGGGCCGATACTGGCCGCTACCGGGTGCGCCCTCGTTGCCGCCCTGCGGTGGCGCTCGTTGTTGGTGATATTGGCGGCAGGTTTGGCCGGGTACCTCGTTGCGAGCCTGATCTGGTGACCTGAGAGCGGAGTTCGATCCATGTTCGTCTACGACGGCGCGGTTCTGGCTGAGTCTCCGACCATCCGGGCCGGCCTTGTCCATGCGAGGGGGTTGGCCAACGGCCCGAGCCCGGCTGAGTTGCGTGCGGAGTACGAAGCCGAGCAGCGGGCGGTTGCGGCGCGCCTCGCCACCACGGCGATCGCCGACCTGTCCTCGATCGCGGCGTGGCGTCGGGTGTTCAGCCGGTTCGGCGCCAAGCCGACCCAGTACCGCTCTGCGGCGGAGGCGCTCCTGCGGCGGCTTGCCAAGCACGGGGACATCCCCTCCATCAACGTCCTCGTGGATATCGGCAATCTGGTGTCGATCCGCTACGCCATGCCGGTGGCGGTCGTCGACCTGGCCGGCGTCACTGGCGTGACGACCGTCCGGTTCGCTACCGGAAGTGAGCGGTTCACCGATCTGGGCTCCTCAGCCAGTGTCCATCCCGAGCCCGGTGAGGTGATCTTCGAGGACGAGACGGGGCTGGTGAGTGCCCGGCGGTGGTGCTGGCGGCAGAGCGCGCAGAGCGCGACCAACGACTCGACCGTCGAGGCGTTCGCCGTCGTCGAGGGCCACCATGATGGGGCGGCAGCAGACGTGAAGGCAGCGGTCGACGACATTGTTGCGCTGCTCGACCGGTACCAGGCGGGCTGCGAAGCCCGTCCGCACCTGGTTGTTCCGGGCTAGGCGGCTTCAAGATCCCCCAGCGGCAGGAGAAACGAGCCATTCGCCCGGCAAATAGGACGAATCGATCAGTTACTCCTGCCGCTGGGGGATCTTGAAGTGCAGCCCTTCCACCGTGGGACTGGCGATTCCAGCCAGTGCGACCGTCCATGAGATCACCGGGATGTTCTGCGCCGGTGATCACGGCAATCCCTTCCCGCCCGGCATTTCCGGCGGTTCCAGCGCGGACAACTTCGCGAAGCCGTTGGACGCGACCGGTTTCGTAGAGTCGGTCACGCCGTACCAGGATGGGGTGCTGATCAGCTTTGATTTCGATCATCCGGCATCGAAGATCTCTCCTACCGGGACGATCTTTCAGTTGGCGCCAGGCACGTACGTCACCGGATTCGTGCTCGACGCCGAGCACGGGTTCACCAACTGCGTCCTGATCCGCAAGGGCTAGGAACCGAGCCAGGCAAGAGTTGAACCGAGAGCGGACCAGCGCTCGTTCAACTCGCTGAGCCCGTCCATGTGAGTGTCGCTGATCTCGAAGTCGAAGATATCCAGGTTCTCCTCG
>JASLBX010000519.1 GCA_030146385.1 Jiangellaceae bacterium
AGACGATCAGACGAGCTGGGACGTGCGCGACCTGCGCAAACGCGCAACTTGGGTCATCTGATCGCGACTCTAGGCGAGCCGCCGCCGCGGGCCAGAACGAGGGCGCGGCCGTCACATACGAGCCGGTCGGCCGTGTCAACGCATCGAGTCTCCAGATCGACCAGGCGGTTGTCCGGACGACGCCGCCATCACCTTGCCGCCGAACTGCCAGCCCCGACGAGTCCCACACGCGAGCGTTCGAGGACAAACCCAATTCACATGGGGCGTGCGCACAGCCATTTCTGCGCCTGGATTGGCGGTGCCGTAGCCCAACGTGCCGCAGGGGCGATCGCTTACCGCACTCCACCGCGACCGTCACGCACCGCGGCTGACTTCACCGGCTCTCTGCACCTCCCGGCTCCGCGCCGCTCGCCCCGACACGACGACCGGAGCCGTTCAGAAGCCGTGTGCCGCCGGGGCTTTCAGAGCGAGACCGCCTACGCGGCCGACTTCAAGCCGCCATCGTCATACACGTCAGCGTTAGCGAGGTAGTTCCGCACGGCACGCACCGCGATCCGTCCGGCCCGGTTGGCGCCGATGGTGCTCGCCGACGGCCCGTAACCGACCAGGAAGACACGTGGGTCGTCGAGCGCACGCGTACCATCAACGGCGATGCCGCCGCCGGGCCGACGCAGCCCCAACGGCGCGAGGTGCTCCAGCGCGGCCCGGAACCCGGTGCACCACACAATGACGTCGGCTGGTTCGCGGCGTCCGTCATCCCAGGCCACCCCTTCGCGGTTGATGCGGTCGAACATGGACTGCCGGTTCAAGACCCCGCTCGCGATACGTGCCTTGATCTCCGGTGTCAGTGGAGAGCCGGTGGCCTTGACAACGCTCTCTGGAGGGAATCCGCGCCGCACTCGGTCGGCCACCCGCGCCTCCACCGCGCGGCCCCACTTGGCGTCGAACGGCTTGTCTGTGAACTCCGGAGGACGGCGGGTGACCCAGACGGTGCCCGCAGCCACCTCGGCGATCTCGGTTAGCAACTGGATGGCCGAAGCGCCACCGCCAACGACGACGGCCCGCTTTCCGGCGAACTCGTCCGGGCCGCGGTAGTCGGCCGTGTGCAGCTGCCGGCCGATGAAAAATTCCTGGCCGGGATAGCGCGGCCAGAACGGTCGGACCCACGTTCCGGTAGCGTTGATCAGCGCACGAGCCGACCAAGTGCCGGCGTCGGTGTCAATCCGCAGTCGTCCCTCAGGCGCGTCGCTTACTGACTCGACGCGAACCGGACGGCGTACTCGCAGATCGAAGATGCGCTCGTACTCGGCGAAGTACTTCGGCACAACGTCTGCCACCGGCGTCCGCGGGTCCTGCTCGGCCAGGGCCATCCCGGGCAACTGGTAGATGCCGTGCACAGTGGCGAAGGTCAGCGTCGGCCAACGGAACTGCCAGGCCCCGCCGGGCTTCGGGGAATGATCGAAGATCACGAAGTCGGCACCAGGGGTGAAACCCGCTCGGCGCAGAAAGTAGGTGCTGGACAGGCCGGCCTGCCCAGCACCGATCACGGCCACATCGACTCGAGTCTCCACAGCATTACCAACCGGCATCGACGGCCAATCAATTCCGGTCATCTCGGCCGCCAACCGAAGATCAAGTGGTCGCGACACGCCCGACCGAACGGCTCGGGCTCGGCGTGTCTTGACCACTTGATCTTGAGTCGTCGCCTGCACAGATGCATCGACGGCCCGGGCCCGTGGTGAGAACGATGCAGTAATGCAGGCAGGTCCGCAGCCGCTGGAAGGCAATCTGCGCGAAAGACAATCCGAGTCCGCTGGTGACCAAGATCATGAGGTATCTGAGCATCGCGTGGCGCAGGATGGAGTCATGCAGGTTGGTGTGGGCTTGTCCACGGCGCCGGATCCGCGAACCGCCGCCGGCGAGGCGGCACACGCTGCCGCTGACCAGCTTGGCTTGGCCGAGCCGACTCTCGCGGTGCTCGTGACCTCGCCACATTTCGCCCGGCAAGCCGAGTACGTACTCGAGACCGTCCACGCCGTCGCCTCCCCCGACGCACTGATCGGCTGCATCGCCGAGGCGGTCATCGCCGGTCGGCACGAGGTGGAAGGCGGACCCGCGGTCGTGGTGTGGCTTGCCGCGCTGCCCCGTCCGGTCGAGACCTTCCACATGGAGTATGTCGAGACGTCGGCCGGGACGGTCATCGGCGGCTACCAGTTCGAGCCGAGCAGCACAGATCCGCATCTGCTGATCCCAGACCCGTACTCGTTTCGGGCGCACGTGTTGCTCGCACACCTTAACGAGCACGCGCCGGGGACGCCGGTCATGGGCGGGCTCGCCAGCGGCACACCGGGCGGCGCCATCCTGTTCCGTGACACGAAGGTCGTCACATCGGGAGCCGTCGGTGTCCGGCTGCGGGACGTGGCGCTTCGACCAGTGGTGTCGCAGGGCTGCCGGCCGGTCGGCGACCCGTTCACTGTGACCGGTGCGCAGGACACGGTCATCACCGAGCTGGCCGGGCAACCGCCGGTTCAGCTGTTGCAGAACGTCGTGGCGGGCCTGCCGGCCGACGAGCAGCGCCTGATCGCGTCCGGCGTGCTCATCGGGATGGCCGTGGACGAGTACAAGGCCGAGTTGACCAAGGGCGACTTCCTGGTCAGGCCGGTCGTGGGCGCGGACGAGGACACCGGCGCGATCCAGGTTAGCGACCAGGTGCAAGTCGGTACGACCGTGCAGTTCCACGCCCGCGATGCCGCCAGCGCCGACCAGGACCTCCGCGAGTCGCTGGGCCGCGCCCGCGACGAGGGCCGGGCCGCGGGGGCGTTGCTGTTCACCTGCAACGGGCGCGGTACGCGCATGTTCGACGAACCCGACCACGACGCCGCAGTGATCAGTGACGTCCTGGACGGCTTGCCTGTGGCCGGCTTCTTCGCCGCCGGAGAGCTTGGCCCGGTGGGCGGGAAGAACTTCATGCACGCCTTCACCGCGTCCCTGGCACTGCTCGAGGAAACGCGGTAGCGGCTTAAGCCAGCGGTTGTTGACCTGCGTCGTAGACAAGCAGGCCATCGTCGCGAAGCCGGGCCAGGTCGCTCGGCGTGTGCTCTTGCAGGCTGCCGTCGTGCATGAGGTGGAACACCTGCTGTGCTTTGGCCAGCACGACGAAGTCGGAGACCATCCGGCGATGACAGCGCCACCAGACCGACTCGGCGCACATGATGGCAGTCCGCGTAAATGCCGCCTGGTCGAGCAGTTCATCGATGGCAGCGCGGAAGTCCGGTGATCGCATGTGGGCGGCATAGCCGGCGAAGGGACGCACCCGCAGTGCGGTGTCCGGCGAGTCCGGGCGCGCTTTTCGCCAGCCGCCCAGGCGCTTGTCCCACCTGTACTCGATGCCATGTGCCGGCAGCCACCGTTCGAGCTCAGCGCGAGCAACGTGCGGGCTGCGGCGGCTTCCTGGTGCGGTACGGACGTCGACCAAGCTCCGGACGCCCGCGCTCCGCAGCAGGCTGACAATCTTCACTTCCGTGGCCGTCCCGTGCCCGAACGTCACCAACACCGTCACCTGTCTATCGTCGCCCGGTGCGCTGGTTCGCGACCAGTTCGCCGGTCAACTCGACGAGCACGTCCGGCGGCGGGGCCGCGTCGTCCGCCGGAAAGGCCGACCGCAAACCCGACATCTCCAGCCCCTGAGGGAGTAGTACACCCGAGGGTGGTCCTCCCGCTGGGCTATTCCTGCGGAAGGACCACGGTCTTGATGTCATCGGGCATCTGCGACTCGCCGCTGAGTGCAGCCGGGCATTTCTCGAGCGGGATCCGGCTCGTGATGAGGCCGTCGAGATCTACCTGACCCGACTCAACCATCGTGATCGCCGTCGGCCAGGTGTTCGCGTACCGGAACAGGCCCACGATCTCCAGCTCACGTGCCTGGACCGGCCCCATCGGCACGGAGATGTCACTAGCGCCGGCGCCGATCAGAACCGCCCGGCCGCCGGGAGCAAGGATGTGGAGGCCGTCCCGCAGCGCTGCTCGGCTGCCGGAGCACTCCAGAAGGACCTCGAGTTCGAGCTCCCCGTGGTCGCGTAGGTCTCGTGCGTCGATCGCCGCGGTGGCACCACGTGTTCGCGCGGCGGCAAGCCGGATCGGGTCGATGTCGGTGATGACGATCTCGGCCGCTCCAAAGGCTAGGGCGGACTGCAGCGCCAGTAGCCCGACCGGCCCCGCGCCGGTGACGAGAACCCGACTGCCAGGCCCGACTCCGCCCCGCCGGCACGCCCAGACTCCGACAGACAGCGGCTCCAGCAAGGCCGCGCTGTCGTCGCTCAGCCCACTTGGTACCGGATACGCAAAGGCATGGTGGACGACGACGTACTCGCAAAGTGCCCCGTCGACCGGCGGGGTGGCGAAGAACCGCATCGCAGGGCAGAGGTTGTAGCGGCCGCCTAGGCATTGCCTGCACTCGAGGCAGGGCCGGCCCGGCTCGATCGAGACTCGCCGGCCGACTTGCTCCTTGGCCACACCACCTCCCACGGCGACGATCTCGCCGGCTGGCTCGTGGCCCAGCACGAGAGGCGCTTCGACGACGAAGCCACCGATGCGTCCGTCTTGGACGTAGTGAACGTCGGAACCGCAGATTCCGACCGCCGTGACTCGGACGAGCACCTCGCCCGGACCCGGCTGTGGCACAGGTCGTTCTTCTATCCGCAGGTCACCAATGCCGTGGAGAACGACGGCGCGCATCATCCTGCCGCTGGCCGTCATTGGCCGTCCACCCCGTCTCCGGGCCGGACTTGAAGCTTGCGCCCGGTTCCGGCGCGGAAGTTCGCAACGGCCTCGGCATAATCATCAAGCGCGAACGAGTCTGTGATCAGGGCTTCCGCGTCGATCACTCCCGCCGCCATGAGATCGACGGCGCGCCCGAAGCTGTGCAGCACGGCCATGCTGCCGACGATGGAGA
>JASLBX010000527.1 GCA_030146385.1 Jiangellaceae bacterium
GCGCTACCCGACATCATCGACGGGCTTGTCGAGCTCGGCTACACGTTCGTGGTGCCTGCGACGTGACCCGCGCCTTCGCCGCCGTGGATCTCGACGGCGTCGTGGCAGACGTCCGGCACCGGCTGCATCACCTCGAAGGTGGCCGGAAGGATTGGGACGCCTTCTTCGCCGGCATCCCGGACGATCCGGTGCATCCGGAGGGGCTGGCCGTCGCGCAGGAACTGGCGCGCGAGCACGACCTGGTCTACCTCAGCGGCCGGCCCGAGCGAACCCGCGCGGCCACCGAGGAGTGGCTCGACCGACACGGCGCGCCGGCGGGCACTGTCCTGCTACGTCGTGACGGCGACCGCCGGCCGGCCCGGATCACGAAGGTGGGGATTCTGCGCCGGCTCGCCCGCGAACGTCCCGTCGCCGTCCTGGTCGACGACGATCCCGCGGTGTGCCGGGCCGCGCGCGAAGCCGGCTTCACCGTGATGGAAGCCACTTGGAGTCGCCCGGAACCCACCCTGTTCGACGCCCAGGAACGCCTCGGCGAGACCTAACAGTGCCGATGATCACGAGCTGGTGTGGGCGCCGGTCGGGTTGAGGGACCGGTCATGCAAGTGACACGCCACGTCGACGTCGTTGACCGTGAGCAGCCCGGGGTCGATGCCTTCGCGGAACCGGACGACGAGCTCCTCGCCTTCGGGCGCGATGCTCTCCACGCCCTTCCAGAACGGATCGTCCGGCGCATCGGCCCGGGCCGCGTTGAACAGCTTCGTCAAGTCGCCGATCGATCGTCCGGACGGCACCGGCAGCCGGACCTCCTGCTCCCCCGGCGCGACGTCCTCGAGCGCCTCGACCAGCGGGGCCTCGTCCGCCAACACCTCCTCGCCCAGGTGCGTCCAGCGCCGCTCGAACAGGGCACGCGCGTCGCGGGCCTCCCAGCCGCACGGCTCGAACGCGAACGGGCAGCGCGGGTGGAATGAGCATCCGTGCGGCGGCGCCGCAGCGTCCGGAATCTCCCCACGCGGCAGGTCGCGCGGAACCTTCCGGTCCGGGTCGGGGTCGGGGACGGCGCCGAGCAGCGCGCGAGTGTACGGATGCTTCGGGTCCGCGAAGATCTCCTCGGTCGGCCCCAGCTCGACCACCCGGCCCAGGTACATGATGGCAACCCGGTCACAGAAGAACTTCGCGGTGGCCAGGTCGTGCGTGATGTACACGTACGTGAGATCCAGGTCGCGCTTGAGTTCGAGCATGAGCTCGAGGATCTTGGCGCGGACGCTCATGTCCAGCATCGAGATCGGCTCGTCGGCCACCAGCAACTCGGGTCCGCAGATGATCGACCGGGCGATCACGGCGCGCTGCTTCTGCCCGCCGGACAGCTCGGACGGCAGCTTTTTCAAGAACTGCTCGGCCGGGGTGAGCCCGACCCGCTCAAGTGCCTGGATCACTCGCGAGCGCAGCTCGTCCTTGCTGCTCACAAGCTTCTGGATCTTCAGCGGATGCCCGATGGCGCTCAGCAGGTCCATGGCGGGGTTGAGCGCGGCGTGCGGATCCTGGAACACCATCTGCAACCGGCGGCGCAGCGACCGGAGGCGGCGCTCAGGCAGCTCGGCGAGGTCCTGACCGCCGTACTCGATCGTCCCTGACGTCGGGCGGACCAGACCAAGCAGGGCGCGGCCAAGCGTGGTTTTGCCGCTGCCGGACTCGCCGACCAGGCCGAGCACCTCGCCCCGGCGCAGGTCCAAGTTCACCCCGTCGACGGCCTTGACCGTCGCGCTCGCGCCGCCGACGAGCCGGGCGAGAGCGCTTGCGCGCAGCTCGAAGTGGACCTCGACATCGCGCAGCGAGATCAGCACCTCCTCGGGTGTGGGCGTGATGGGCGCCTCTTGCAGGTCAGGCCTCGTCGGCAACGGTGATCTCCTCCCGGACCAGGGGCTCGCGGCCGCCGTGCGGAATCATCTCGTCCGGGCCGTGCAGCCAGCATTCGACGCGTTGCGCTCCGGCGTCGACCGGCTGCGGGAACCGCTCCGGGCACACCTTCATCGCCTCCGGGCACCGGGGGTGGAAGCGGCAGCCGGAAGGCGGGTCGACCAGGTCGGGCGGCGAGCCGGGGATGTAGTGCAGGCCGGTGGTCGACAGCGAGATCGTCGATCGCAGCAACTCCCGCGTGTACGGGTGCTGTGGCCGGGCGAACACGTCGCGCACCGGACCCTGCTCCACGATCCGGCCGGCGTACATGACGGCGACCCGGTCGCACGCCTCGGCAACTATCCCCAGATTGTGCGTGATGAACAGCAGGGCAGTGTCGAAGTTGCGGCGCAGATCGGCCAGGATCCGGATGATCTGCGCTTCGACCAACACGTCGAGGGCGGTCGTCGGCTCGTCGGCGACCACGAACGAGGGACGGAGCACAAGCGCGAGCGCGATCATGATCCGCTGGCGCATGCCGCCGGAGAACTCGTGCGGATACGCGCGGTAGCGAGTGGGAGGGATGCCCATGCCGCGCAGCGCCTCGAGTGCGCGATGCCGCGTGTCCTGCGAGCTGTGGTCCGGCTCGTGCGCCCGGAGTGTCTCCTCGAAGTGGTCTGAGATCCGCAGGAGCGGGTTGAGCCGGGTCAGTGGCTCCTGGAAGATCATCCCGAGATGTGGGCCGCGGAGCGCCTGGATCTCGCGCGGTCGGAGACCAACGAGGTTCGTGTCGCGGTAGCGGACTTCACCGGCCACCTTTGCCCCGTGCGGCAGCAGCCCCAGCAACCCGCGACCGAGCGTGGTCTTCCCGCAGCCGGACTCCCCCACCAGGCCCAGCGTCTCGCCGGGACGCACGTCGAAGGTGACCCCGTCGACCGCGCGTACCGGCCCGGATTCGGTGCCGTACCAGACGCGCAGCTCACGGGCGCTGAGGACAGGCTCGATCATCGGGCCACCTCCTCCCGGTCGGGGGTGCGGGTTGGCATGACGACTGGGAGCAGCCGCCGCACCCGCAGCGCGGGGTTCATCGTCTCGTTCAAGCCCTCACCCACCAGGGTGAGTCCGAGCACCAGTAAGACGATCGCGAGGCCGGGGAACAGCCCGGTCCACCAGATTCCGGCGCCCGCGTCGGACACTGCCCGCTGCAGGTCGTACCCCCACTCGGCCGCCTCGGACGGCTGGATGCCGTAGCCCAGAAAGCCCAGCCCCGCGAGGGTCAGGATGGCGTCGCCGGCGTTGAGCGTGGCGATGACCGGCACGCTGTGCACAACGTTGCTCAGTAGGTACTTGCCCATGATGGTCAGCGGCCCAGCGCCCATCGCGCGGGCCGCCTCCACATAGGTCTGCTCCTTGGCGCTGACGGTGGCCGCCCGGACGACCCGGAAGTACTGCGGCACATACACCGCCGTGATCGCGAGCGCCGCCGTCGTCACTCCCCCACCGACGTACTCGGCCAGCATGAACGCCACGACAATGGCCAGAAGCAGCGCCGGCAGGGTGTAGAGCGCGTCCATCACCAGCACGAGCACGCGGTCGACCCACCTGCCGATGAAGCCGGCGACGAGGCCGAGTACCACGCCGACGAACAGCGAGAACAACAGTGCCAGCAGCACCACACTGACCGCGGTCCGCGCGCCCCACACGACGCGGCTGAACACGTCCAGCCCCTGCACGGTGGTGCCGAGAATGTGGTCCCCGCCTGGTGGCAGGTGGTTGCCGAACCGCTCGCCGTTCTCGTCGGCGACCTGGTTGAAGCCGTAGGGCGCAATGAGTGGCGCAAAGATCGCCGTGAGCACCATCACGATGGTGAGGACGGTGCCGGTGACCAGCATGAACCGCGCCACTCCGTGGGACTGCCGGTACGGCCGGGCGATGCCGCGCAGGATGCGTCGCAGGCGGCTGCGGCCGGCGGCATGCTGGGTGGCGGGACCGGGCACGGGGGTGGTGACGGTGGCCATCAGTACCTCACCCGCGGGTCGATGATCGCGTTGATGATGTC
>JASLBX010000529.1 GCA_030146385.1 Jiangellaceae bacterium
CGTCGCAGTCGAGGTCGAGGAACTTGCCGTGCCGGTCGACGCCGGTGATCGCGAGCCCGCCCAGCGAGGTGACCGGAGGGTCGTACGTCTTGAGCACGCTGATGGCCGCGACGTCGACGCGGGCCACCACCTGCCCGACGGCATGCTCGCGCAGGAAGCCGGCGAGCGCCTCGACCTCCGGCAGCTCTGGCATGCGCTCATGGTATTCGGGCCCGCCGACAAGGGCGTCCACCCATCCAGTTGATCACGCAAAAGTGGGACGACACGCCGGCATCCCTGGAAGCCAGGCCAGCATGACTGCATCCCAGTCCGGCGTGTCGTCCCACTTTGCATGATCAACTGGCTGTCGGGGTGAGCGCGCTAGGTAAGGGACGGGTCAAAGCCATTCGCAGACGGCGCAGATATTCGTCCCGGCTTATCTCCACCGCGCCCAAGCGCTCTAGGTGCGGCGTCGACCACTGCACATCCAGCAGCCGGCCGCTCACGCCGTCCGATAACAGCATGTCTACGAGTGCCATCAAGGCAACCTTGGACGCGTCCCGCCCCCAGTTGGCGGGGACGTGGAACATCGATTCGCCGGCGAACAGCCCGCCGATCGCGACGCCGTACAAGCCGCCGGCCAGTCGGCCATCGGGCGTCCAGGCCTCCACCGAATGCGCCCACCCGAGTTCGTGCAGGCGGGTGTACGCCGCCTCGATCTCCTCAGTGATCCATCCTCCGCGGCGGCGTGGATTGGCGCAGCCGGCGACCACGTCCTTGAAGGCGGTATCGATCCTGATGTCGAACCGCTTCGCCGCCTGACGCATCGACCGGGTCACGCGCAGCCCGTCGGCCGGGATCACCCCGCGCGGGTCTGGTGACCACCAGGCCAACGCCGACTGCCGGCGAACCAGCCGGCCGATCGGCATCGGGAACAGCCCGGCCCGATACGCGGCCAGCAGCGTCCCCGGCTCGAGATCGGCACCGATCCCGACCAGCCCGTCCGGGTCGGCCGCCCGAGGTGCCGGCAGTACCCAGCGGGTGGGCGGCGGCTCGGTAGGAGGCACACCGATCAGGTTAGGAGAGCGCCTGGCGACGTATGGTCTACGTATGGGCTTTCGGCGCACCATGACGAACCTTGCCAGCAATGCCGCGGCCCGTCGTGCTGCGCCGGTGCTGGCGTCCCGGGGGGCCCGTCAGTTCCTCGACAAGGCCATTGACGGCTTCGCCGGCTTCCCGGGGGCCCGCGAGACAGCTCGCCGCCATCTCGCCCGCCACCGCGACATCGACCTGGCCATCCGCGACGTCGTGGACCAGCACGTGCGGCTGGCAGGCGCTCAAGGATTCGTGGCCAACATCGGCGGGGTGGCCACCATGGCCATCGCGATCCCGGCCAACCTCGCCGGCGTCGGGCTGCTGCAGCTCCGCATGGTGGCGGCCATTCAGCACTTGCGCGGCTACGACATCAACGATCCGCGCGTGCGTACGGCCGCTCTCATGACGCTGCTCGGCGAGGACGAGGTCAAGGCGGCGATCAAGCGCGGCGAGTTCCCACGACACCCCCATGACATTGCGGTGGCCTCGGAGGACGCGGACCAGACGTTGGTGGAGCGGGTGGGCAGCCACGTGACCCAGGCGCTCATCACGAGAGTCGGCGGCAAGCACGCCACCTTGGCCGTGACCAAGCGGATTCCCGTCCTTGGTGGAGCCGTCAGCGCCGGCGTCGACGCGTTCAGCACCTACACGATCGGCCGGTATGCCAACCGCGAGTTCCCGCCGCACGTGATGATTGAGCGCGCCTGATCCGGGCTTACCTGTTCATGACAAGTTGTTAACCAGGCATTGCCTCGCGCCCTGCCGATGGGCAAAATCATCGGCATGCTAAGCCACAGGGTCGGCCAGTGACGGCATTACGCACCGGCTTTCAATTCGAAGCGCGGGTACTGCGCCGGTCGTTCGGCGAGCTGATCGCTCTGGTGACCGCTCCGCTGATGACGTTGGTCTTTCTCGCCATCATCCGCCACGGTGGCCGGGAAGACCTTGCGCCGTACGCGGTGCTGGCCCCAGCGCTCATCGTGCTGTGGGGCGTCGCGCTGATGGTCTCCGGCGAGATCATCGCCCAGGATCGCGAGAACGAGTCGCTCGAGGCGATGGTGGCCACCCCGGCGTCGTTCGCCAGCCTACTCACCGGCCGCATCATGGCGGTCACGCTCGTCAGCCTGGTGGGCTTCGCCGAGTCATGGCTCGCGGCGTTCCTGGTGTTCAGGGTCGCGGTTCCGATCCCGCACCCGGTCGCGTTCGTCGTCATCGTCGCCGTCACCGCGGTCGCCATGGCCGGGACCGCGTGCGTGATGTCAGCGGTGTTCGTTCTGGCCCGGTCCGCGAGGGCGTTCCAGAACTCCCTCACCTACCCGTTCTACGTCCTCGGCGGGGTGATGGTGCCGATCGCATTGTTGCCGGGCTGGCTGGAGCCGATCTCCCGGCTCGTGTTCCTCTCCTGGTCGTCGGACCTGCTGCGGGATGCGCTAGGCCCTGCGCCGATCCCGGACCTGGCGCCCCGGCTGGGGATCGTGCTGATCCTTGGGACGGCGGCATACCTGCTCGGCCTGGCGCTGGTCCGCCGGACGATCGATCGGCTACGGCGGACGGGGTTGCTGAGCTATGCATGACATCCTTCGCCCGCTCCGGGTTCTCCGGTACAGCGCCGCCAACGCCTGGGCGGACATGTGGGTCATCTTCTCGCCACTGACCTGGAGCCTGGGCTGGGTGAGCCGCGTCCTCGTCCAGGTGGTGTTCTTCGCGCTCATCGGCCTGCTGCTCGACTCCGAGGACGCCGTGCGCTACCTGTTCATCGGCAATGCCGTCATGATCACCGCCATGGAGGCGACCATGTCGGTCACCACGACCACATGGGAGCGCAGGCAGGGGACGATGCCACTGCTGGTAGCCGCGCCGACCAGGCTCTGGCCCGTCTTCGTGGGCCGCAGTGTGCAGTGGCTGCCCACCGGTGTGATCACCGCGTCGGTCGCGCTGTTCGCCCTGGGGCCTGCGTTCGGAGTCCACTGGACGCCGACGCGGGCGTTGACCGCTATGGCGTGCCTGGTCGTCGTCGCGGTGGCGACCTACTGCTTCGCCTTGTTGCTCAGCGCGATCGTGCTCACCGCGATGGACCTGCACAACGTGATCAGCAACGTGGCGCAAGCCACCACAATGTTGATCGCGGGGGTCATGGTGCCGGTAGCGTTCTGGCCGGGCTGGGTCCAGGCCGTCGCGCAAGCACTCCCCTTGACTCACGGACTGGCTGCGATCCGGGCCGTGACCGACGCCCCAGCTGTGGCGCCCGTTGCCGGCGAGGTCGCCACGGGAATTCTGCTCACGGCCGGAGTCGGCGCACTGTGGTTGCTGGCCGCAGCGCTGTTGCTCGAGTATCTCGCGGCCGCCGGACGGCGAAACGGATCGATCGAGTTCGCCGAATGATACGGGACGATCACAATGTCCTTGACAGCTAGTTCACAAACTGCCTGCAGTAGGGCATTGTCTTAAGTTATGCGGATGGCTGAGCACGCGGTAGAGGTGCAGCAGTTACGCAGAGTGTTCAAGGGCCGGCGCAAGGCTCCCGACATCGTCGCCCTCGACAGCGTGGATCTGGCCATTCGAGCGGGTGAGGTCCACGGCCTGCTCGGGCCCAACGGTGCGGGCAAGACAACCCTGTGCAAGATCCTGTCCACCGTTTTGCTCCCGACGTCCGGGTTCGCGCGCGTCGCCGGGCACGACGTCGTCCGCGAGACCGCCGACGTCCGCCGCATCATCGGCATCGTTTTCGGCGGTGAGCGAGGCCTGTACACCCGGCTCACCGCTCGGCAGAACCTGGAGTTCTGGGCCGCGATGTACGGCTTGCGCGGCAGGGCAATGCGCCAGCGCGTGGGTGCCATGTTGAGCCAGATCGGGCTGGGCGAACGGGCCGACGACCGGGTCGAGGGATTCAGCCGCGGCATGAAGCAGCGCCTGCACCTCGCGCGCGGTCTCATCGGCGATCCACGGGTCGTCCTCCTCGACGAGCCCACCACCGGCATGGACCCCGTCGCCGCCCGCGAGTTCCGTACGCTGGTCGACAAGCTGCGGGGCGACGGCCGCACCGTTCTGCTCGCCACCCACGACATGGCCGAGGCGGAGGCCGTCTGCGATCGGGTGACGCTCATCGACAACGGGCGCCTGCTGGCGACCGAGCGGCCGGCGGCGCTCAGCGGGTGGATCTCCACGTATTCACGAGTGGACGCGCGGGATGTTCCGGCCGATCGCGTGCCGCAACTGATCAGCGAGCTTCAGACCATCCCAGGCGTAGCCGACGTCCAACCGACCCAGCCCGCCGGCATCCGCGTCGAGACCGATGACTCCGACGCCGCGCCGCAGGTCATCCGCCATCTGCTCGACGCGGGTATCACCAGCGTCGCGACGTCCACGCCCGACCTCGAGGAGGTCTACCTGCAGATCATCGGCAAGCGCGGGCTCCGCGTTTCCCGGTGATCATGTGGGTTTGCCGGGCTATGTCCTGGACGAACCGACGTGATCAGCGAGAGAGCGTGATCGAATGGGCGTGTGGCTGGACGCTGGCAGTTCTGGATCGACCGTGGCGGCACCTTCACCGACGTCGTCGCCCGTCGCTCGGACGGGTCGCTGGTCACGCACAAGCTGCTCTCCGAGGATCCCGCCCGGTACCCGGACGCGGCTCTAGCCGCCATCCGCGAGCTACTTGACGTCGACGCGTCCGATCCGATCCCGGTGGACCACATCGAGGCGGTGCGGATGGGTACGACTGTCGCGACGAACGCCCTGCTGGAGCGGACGGGGGAGCGCACGGCGCTAGTGATCACCCGCGGCTTCGGCGACGCGCTCCGGATCGGCTATCAGAACCGGCCACGCATCTTCGATAGGCATATCGTCCTGCCCGAGCTCCTCTACGAGCGGGTCATCGAGGTCGACGAGCGGATCACGGCAGAAGGCGCCGTCGTCCGCCGTCCAGACCTGGAGGCTCTCCGTCTCGAACTTCAGGCCGCCTACGACGCCGGTATCCGCGCCATCGCGGTCGTTTGCCTGCACAGCCACCTGTACCCGGATCATGAGCGCGCGATCGGGGAGCTGGTCGGGCAGATCGGGTTCCCACAGATCTCGCTGTCCAGCGAGGCCAGCCCGCTGATGAAGCTGGTACCGCGCGGCGACACCACCGTCGTCGATGCCTATTTGTCACCCATCCTGCGCCGGTACGTCGACCAGGTTGCCGGCGAGCTGCCGGGTGCCCGGCTGCTGTTCATGCAGTCCAACGGCGGGCTGACCGAGGCACACAACTTCCGCGGCAAGGACGCGATCCTGTCCGGTCCGGCGGGCGGCATCGTCGGGATGGCCGCTGTGTCCCGGCTTGCCGGGTTCGGCAAGGTGATCGGTTTCGACATGGGTGGGACGTCCACGGATGTGTCGCACTACGCGGGTGAGTACGAGCGGGTGTTCAACACCCTGGTGGCGGGTGTCCGGCTGCGCGCGCCGATGCTGGACATCCACACGGTGGCCGCGGGCGGCGGGTCGATCCTGCACTTCGACGGCAGCCGGTACCGGGTCGGGCCTGACTCTGCCGGTGCGGAACCCGGGCCGGCCTCCTACCGCCGCGGCGGGCCGTTGACGGTCACAGACGCGAACGTCATGCTCGGGCGGATCCAGCCGGCGCACTTCCCGCACGTGTTCGGTGCTGCCGGCGACCAGCCCCTCGACGCCGATTCCGTGCGGCACGGGTTCACCTCCCTCGCCGCCGACATCGGGGACGGGCGGACGCCGGAACAGGTGGCCGAGGGTTTCCTCGCGATCGCCGTCGCCAACATGGCCAATGCGATCAAGAAGATCTCCGTCCAGCAGGGCCGGGACATCACCGAGTACGCCCTGACCACCTTCGGCGGGGCCGGTGGCCAGCACGCCTGTGCGGTGGCCGACTCGCTGGGCATCCGCACCGTCGTCGTGCCCCCGATGGCCGGTGTCCTGTCCGCGCTCGGCATGGGGCTGGCCGACACCACGGCCATGCGGGAGCAATCGATCGAAGGTCGGCTCGAGCCCGGGGTGATGGACCGGCTCGAATCGGTCGGGCGAGAGCTTGAAGGGGACGCGACGGCGGAGCTTCTTGCCGAGGGTGCCGACCCAGGGCAGGTCGAGGTCGTGCACCGGGCGCATCTTCGGTACGACGGTACGGACACCGCGCTGCCGGTTCTGCTGACCGACGATGCGGATATGACGGCCGAGTTCGAAGCCGCATACCGGCGGACGTACTCGTTCTTGCTCGACCGGCCGCTCCTGGTGGAGGCGCTGTCGGTAGAGGCGATCGCCCGGTCTCAGGCGGTCGACCTCGAGCCGGTCGGCGACGGGCGCTCCGGATCAATGGACGCCCAAGCTGAGACCGTCCACATGTACGCCGGTGGCCGGTGGCGGGACGTCCCGCTGTACGAGCGCGCCGAGCTCTCGGCCGACACCCGCGTCGCCGGCCCGGCGATCATCGCCGAACCCAACGCCACGACGGTCGTCGACGATGGGTGGGAGGCGTCGGCCACGGCGCATGGTCACCTGATCGTCGAGCGCATCGCAACGCCGGCCGGGGGCGCGGACGTCAGCACCGAGGCCGACCCGGTCATGCTGGAGATCTTCAACAACCTCTTCATGTCGATTGCCGAGCAGATGGGCGCCCGGCTGGAGTCGACGGCGCAGTCGGTCAACATCAAGGAACGGCTGGACTTCTCCTGCGCACTGTTCGACCCGGACGGAAATCTGATCGCCAACGCGCCGCACATGCCCGTGCACCTCGGCTCGATGGGGTCCAGCGTGCAGGAGGTCATCCGCAGGCGCGGCACCAACATGAAGCCCGGCGACGTCTACGCCGTCAACGACCCGTACCACGGCGGCACGCACCTCCCCGACGTCACGGTGATCACGCCGGTGTTCGACAGGTCGGGGGAGCACGGCACTTCGGAGACGGACGGCTCTTGCAAGGAGCGGACCAGGGAGCGGATCCTCTTCTACGTCGCCTCGCGCGGGCACCACGCCGAGATCGGCGGCATCGCCCCCGGGTCCATGCCGGCCGACAGCCGCACCATCGACGAGGAGGGCGTCCTCTTCGACAACTGGCTTCTTGTAGAAGACGGCCGTTTCCGCGAGGCCGAGACCCGCCGCCTGCTCACCGACGCCCCCTACCCCTCCCGCAACCCGGACACGAACCTCGCCGACCTGCGTGCCCAGATCGCCGCCAACCAGAAGGGCGTCGACGAAGTCTCCCGGATGATCGACGACTTCGGCCTCGACGTGGTCCAGGCGTACATGAAG
>JASLBX010000257.1 GCA_030146385.1 Jiangellaceae bacterium
TGGCAGGCAGCGCCGAAGGCTCGCCTCGGCCCTGCATCGCGTCAGCTGGACCGCAGTTCGACGCGCCAGGAATGCCGCCCTCGCAGCCGTCAGGATCATTGAAGACGACCCACCACAACGTCACGACGTCGCCGGGAGCCAGTGCGGTGGTGCTCAGCTCGGCAGTCACGCCGTTGTCATTGCGCACCAGCGACGAAAGCCCGACCGGCGTTGGTGTCCCGCCGCCAAAGACTTCGGCGATCCGGAATACCGGGCTGGTGGAGTGCTCGGCGGATGCGTTGGCAGTTGTCGCAGTCGCTGGCAGCAGCGCCACGCATGTGACTGCCACGGTGCCGAGAGCCGCTCTTAGTCTGATCATCGGAATCCCTCCCTGTGGTCGCTGGGGTCCGTGATCTGGACGCTACGGAGGGAAGGCGTACACGCTCATCGCCCGCGTTTACCAACTGCGGGTGCTGCCGGCGTGGTACGTCCGTACCACGAGGGACGGTCAGACCAGGCCGTGGTCGTAGGCGTAGGCGGTCGCGGCAGTGCGCGATGACACGCCGATCTTGCCGAAGATGTTCTGTAGATGCCGGCGGGCGGTGTGCTCGCTGATCACAAGCCTGTCTGCGATCTCGCGATTGGTCGCACCGGTGGCCATGAGGCGCAGCACCTCGATCTCACGCGCGGTCAGTCCGGCGGCTGGTATGGCCGTGTCCGGTTCGGAGAGCTGGCGTACCCGGGCCAGGTCGCGCGTTGCCCCCAGTTGCTCGAAGATGCGACGGGCGGAATCCAGCTCCATGTTGGCGGTGTCGTGGTCACCGAGCTGTCGGCACGCCTCGGCCATGCGCAACCTGACGCAGGCTCCCTCATAGGGTGCGTCCAACTCATGCCATGCGGTCCACGCGCGGCGAAGGGCGGCGCAGGCTCCCGCGACGTCGCCGTCGGCGAGCAGCAACGATCCCTGTGCGACCTTGACCAGGGCGCGCAAGTACAGCGAGTCGAATCTGGCTGCGATTCCGTTGAGCTCGCCGGCTGCGGCGCGGGCCGCGTCCACATCGCCGGCACCCAGGCTGATCTCGACGTACGCGGCGAGCACCCTGGACCGCTCAACCGCACCGTCCGCCTCCGTAAGGGCCCGTCGGATGGCTGCGCTGGCATCGTCGAGCCGGCCCTGGGCGAGCCGGACCAGTGCGAGGCCGGGCTGCGTGGTGTGCCCGTACTCGCTGGCCTCGCGGTAGCGAGCCTCGGCCTGGTCTAGTTCTCCCCGCAGCCGCAGCAGTTCGGCTTGCTGGTAGAGGGCCATGCCGAGAACCGGGTCGCCGGGCGGGTCCGACAGGTGGTCGACGGCCCGCCGCACCTCGGCCATGGCGTCGGCCCACTCGCCACGCAGCTGCATGATCTCTGACCGGTGTACGAGGCACTGGCCGCGATACGGCTTGAGGTCCTGATGGGTGGCGCACCAGCGGCTTAGTTCCGAGGTCCACTCCTGGGCCCGCCGGATGTCGAAGGCGTCCCTGCAAGCGATGATCGTCGCGCAGTAAACGATCCCTGCGACGATCGGCGAAACGTCGCCCGTCGTTACCGCCACCATCGTCTCGTCCACCTTCGACATTCCGGCCGTGGTGTCGCCCTTGAGGAGCAGGGCCTGGCCCTGCCCCAGCCGCCCAAGCGTGCGAAGGTCAGGGTCCCCGAACCGGTCGGCGATCGCCGTGACCCCGACGAAGCCGCGGTATGCCGCCTCGGCATCGCCGCTACCCAGGGCGTGTAAGGCGGCCGGAACCTGCAGATAGCCGCGCTCGACGCAGTCGACTACCTGCTCCTCAAGGATGTGCTGCCCCCGGGCGAACCAGCCGCCGCCGCGGGCATGCTCGCCGTGCATCATGAGCGACATTCCCAGCCAGAACGTGCAGCGGACACTGCGGAGCACCTCGCCGGACTGGGCGAACGCATGGTGCGCTCGCTCCATCGCTTCGACGGCGGTGTTCACCCGACCGGTGAGGTAGGCAGCTGTGGCGAGCCGTTCCAGATCGTCTGGTCCGAGATCAGTTTCGGACGAGAACAAGTCGCGCGCGTCGACCCACGCGTTCCGGTCGAACGCTGCCCTGGCTTCGTCGACGGCGCTGGTGGTAACCACCAAGCCTCCCCCCGCCTTGCTCGTGATTCCCACCATACCGACATGCCGTGACCCCTCAACAGATGCGGCAAGCTGGTAGTTGTGCCCAACGAACGAGTCGCCGAGATCGTCCGCACCCATCTGGCCGGCACCGGGGCCGTATGGGAAGAAGACTCGCCTGGACGGTTCTCCGTGGAGCTGCCGGGCGAGCGGAAGTTGAAGACGTCCTGCAGCCTGGCGGTACGCGACCACAGCCTTGTTGTCAACGCGTTCGTGGCCCGGCATCCCGACGAGAACGCCGAGGGCGTCTACCGGTGGCTGCTGGAACGCAACGCCCGCCTCTCCGGCGTGGCCTTCGCGGTGGACGGCGCAGGCGACATCTATCTGGTGGGACGGCTGCCCCTGGACGCGGTGACCGCGGAGGAGCTGGACCGGCTGCTCGGCGTGGTGCTGGACGCGGCCGACTCGTCGTTCAACACAATCCTCGAGCTCGGGTTCTCGACGGCGATCCGGCGCGAGTGGGAGTGGCGGCTGGCCCGCGGCGAGTCCACCCGCAACCTCGCGGCCTTCGAACACCTCCGCCCGGAATGATCACGTGAAGTGGGTGATTTCCCTCTCTACGTGGCTTGCCCGGCCCGTAAACCTCGGGAAACCCTCGTGAAGTGGCGGGCCGATCGCGTCGACTACGCTCGTCGGCATGCCTTACCGCCTGGTACTGCTCCGTCACGGCGAGAGTGAGTGGAACGCCAAGGACCTGTTCACCGGCTGGGTCGATGTCGGCCTGACCGAGAAGGGACGGGCCGAGGCCTCGCGCGGAGCCGAGTTGCTCCTCGATCGTGAGCTGCTGCCCGACATCGTCCACACCAGCGTCCTGCGCCGGGCCATCCGTACGGCAGAGATCACGCTGGACGCCGCCGACCGGCTCTGGATTCCCGTCCAACGGTCTTGGCGGCTCAACGAGCGTCACTACGGCGCCCTGCAGGGCAAGAACAAGAAGCAGACGCTGGAGGAGTTCGGCGAGGAGCAGTTCATGGTCTGGCGGCGGTCGTACGACACCTCGCCGCCGCCCATCGCGGACGATGACGAGTACTCGCAGGCAGGGGATCCGCGGTACGCCGACCTACCTCCCGAGCTGATGCCACGCACCGAGTGTCTGGCCGACGTCGTCGACCGGATGCTGCCGTACTGGTATGACGCGATCGTGCCGGACCTCCGCCGCGGCCAGACCGTCCTCGTGGCGGCACATGGCAACTCGCTGCGGGCACTGGTGAAGCATCTGGACGGGATGTCCGACGAGGCCGTGGTGGGGCTGAACATCCCGACCGGTATCCCGCTGGTCTACGAGCTGGACGAGGCGATGCGACCCCTCAAGACCGGTGGCGAGTATCTCGACCCGGAGGCCGCAGCGGAGGCGATCCAGGCGGTAGCCAGCCAGGGCCGCTGAGCCGGGCGTCCGCTCGTCCGGCGACCCACGGCAAAGCGGGCGATCCGTGGCTAGCCCCTGTCATGTCTCACGGATCGCCCACGCTTGATGCGCCATGGGAGTCAGGCGCGAAGCTTGCCGAAGAACGTCCGGACGTCCTGGACGAGCAGGTCTGGCACCTCCATGGCGGGGAAGTGGCCGCCCCGGTCGTATTCAGCCCAGTGGTTGAGCGTGCCGGCCGGGTCGATCAGATTTCGGATGCTCATGTCCGCGGCAAAGACGGCCACCCCGGTGGGCACGCCCAGCTCCGTCGTCGGCGTGCTGGAGCCGTCGTCGCCGGCGTGTTGCTCCATGAACTGCCGGAACGCTTGCATGCCCTCGTACGTGATGTGGGCCGACGACGCTCCGGCGCGTGAGAACCAGTAGATGCTGGCGTTGGCGAGTAGCTGATCGCGGTCGACGGCATCCTCGGGAAGGTCGGCGGTCTCCTCCGTCCACTCTTTGAACTTCTCCACGATCCAGGCCAGTTGGCCGGCGGGTGAGTCGGTGATCAGGTGAGCCAGCGTGTGCGGGCGTGTCGCCTGGAGGTGCAGGTAGCCCAGGCCGTCTCGCTGGTACTCGTTGAACCGCTCGGCCCGTACCCGGTCGGCGCCGTCGAACCTGTCCGGATCCAGCGGTGGACCGAAAGGAAAGCTGGGTGTGGGGCCGGTGGTGTGCGCACCGATGAGGCGGTCTGGAGCGACCATCGCAAGCATGCCCGTGACACCCGCGCCGACGTCGCCGCCATGCGCCGCGAACCGCTCGTAGTCCAGCCGGCTCATCAGCTCGGCCCATGCCGCGGCGACCCGGAACAGGTTGCCCCAACCAGCCTCGCGCAGCGGCGTCGAGAAGCCGAAGCCGGGAAGGGACGGGACGACGACATGGAACGCGTCGGACGGATCCCCACCGTATGAGCGCGGATCGGTCAGCGGGTCGATGACGTCCAGGAACTCCACGAACGAG
>JASLBX010000533.1 GCA_030146385.1 Jiangellaceae bacterium
CGTGACGCGCGCGACGAGCGAGCCCCGCCGCTCGGTGCTCTGGGTCAGTACCGACAGGTCGTGCACGTGCCGGAATGCCTTGGTCCGCATCGACGTGAGCCCGGCTTCGCTGGCGCGGAACAGCCGGACGTTCATGGCGCACGCGGACCACGCCGTGACGACGACAGCCCCAAGTGCGACCAGGCACATCCAGCGGACGAAGTCGAGGTCGACCCCGCCGGGCCCGCTCAATCCCCGGTCGATCGTCTGCTGGACGGCGATCGGGACGATGACCCGTCCCGCCGTCGCGACGAGCGCCAGAAGCAAGGTGAGGCCAAGGCCCTGCTTGATCTCCGGCGACAGAGCCAGGCCGCGCCGGATGGTGCGCCACGAGCCGCTCGAACGGCCGTCACCGACCCTGGACGAAACGCTCATGTCGCGTACTCCTCGTCCTCGGCAAGTGCGGCCCGCTCCGCGGCGTCCCGTTCGTACGCGGTCAGAAGCTTCAGGTAGCCCGGGGACGTGGCGAGGAGTTCCTCATGCGTGCCGCGGGCCGTCACGCGGCCGTTCTCGACGTACACGACTTCGTCCGCCAGCGCGATCGTCGCGCGGCGGTACGCCACGACCACGACCGTGGACGGCAGCGCGGCGTCGCGGAGACCGGCAAGGATGCGTTGCTCGACATCCGGGTCGACCGCGCTCGTCGCGTCGTCCAGGATCAGCAGCCGTGGCCGCCCGACGAGCGCCCGGGCCAGGGCGAGCCGTTGGCGCTGGCCGCCGGACAAGGTCGTCCCGCGCTCGCCGATCGCCGAGCCGAGACCTCCGGGCAGGGCGGCGACGAAGCCGTCCGCCTGCGCGAGACGCAGCGTCGCCCAGACGTCATCGTCGCTGATGTCGCGGCCGAGGGTGACGTTGTCGCGCACCGAGTCTTCGAAGATGAACGCCTGCTGGAAGACCAGCGCGGCGTTTTCGGCGAGCACCCCCTTGGCCAGGTCGCGGGCGTCCGTGCCGTCGACGAGGATCGCGCCTGTGCTCGGGTCGACGAGCCGGATGAGGAGGCTGGCGAGGGTCGACTTGCCCGAACCGGTAGGCCCGACGACGGCGACCGTCCGTCCGGGTTCGACGTCGACGCTGATCTCGTTCAGGCTGTCGTGCGCGCCGTCGTAGGTGTACGACACGCCGCTCACGCGCAGTTCGGAGGGCTGGTCCCGCTTGGTGGGGCGGGTTGCCCCGTAGGGCAGGGCGCCGGTGGCTTCTAGCACGGCGTCGACGCGGCGCAGCCCGACTACGGCGCGCGGCAGCTCGCCGAGCACCCAGCCGATCGCCCGGATTGGGAACGCCACGATCGTCAGCAGGTACGCGATCTGGATGAGCGTGCCGGGCTCGAGCAGTCCGGCGTCGATTCGCGCTACACCCACTAGTAGGACAGCCAGGACGCCCAGATTGGGCATGGCTTCGAGGATCGGGTCGAACGCTCCCCGGACCCGCCCGACCCGGACGTTCGCCTGGCGTAGCCGGTCGGCCACTTCGCCGAACCGCTCGGTCTCGTCGGCTTCCCGTCCCAGTGCCTTGACCACGAGCGCACCGTCGAACGACTCGTGCGCCACAGCGGACAGCTCGGCCCGAAGCGCCTGGGCGCGGGTGGCGAGAGGCGAGATCCGTCGTTGGTAGACGACGTTGATCAGCAGGATGGCGGGGAACACGAGGAGGCCGATTACCGCGAGGACGATGTCGGCCAGCAGCATGGAAACGACCGCGACGACGAGCATGACCAGCACGCCGACCGCCATCGGCAGCGGCGCCATCGGCCACCAACTGGCCTCCACGTCGGCGTTGGCGTTCGACAGCAGCCGCCCGGTGGGGTGCCGGTGATGCCAGGACAGCGGGAGGCGGAGGTACTGCCTGGTCACCCGCCGGCGGTAGCGGGCCTGGAGCCGCTGCATCCACACCCCGGCGAAGTACCGGCGGACGACGATGCCCGCGGCCTTGAAGGTGCCGACAGCCATGATCGCTGCGGCAGCGGCAACGAGTGCACCGGTCGCTGGACGTCCCTCCTGGAACGCCGGGACGATGACTCTGTCGGTGATCTGCCCGATGACGACCGATGTGAAGACGGTGGCGGCGCCGAAGACCGCGCTACCGACGATGGCGATGGTGAAGATCAGCGGCTCGTGCCGGATCCCGCGACCTAGCAGGGCGAACCCTTCGCGCAGGGTCACCCTGTCCGAACCTTCCGCCAACATCATTCCCTCGATTGGCCTAGACCTGCCGCGCCGAACAGACAGTATCGAATCTCACCGACGTCACTGTCTCCGGGCTGTTGGTCACCTGATCGTTTTCTGCGAGATCAGATGACCGAGTCGCTGGATCGCCGCAGGTCAGCATCCGCACACTCCACCTGATCGTTTACTGTCCGGCTGGGCGAAACCGATCAGGTGACCTAACCCCGCTCAGACGCCGACCATTCCCAACCTGATCGTTTTCAACCAGCCGATCAGGTGAGGAATCGGCGATCAGGTGAGCAATGTCAGAGGCCGGGGGCTCCCCAGACGGGGAACCAGCGGCTCAGGTCCGACTCGATCTCGATGTCCTCTTCCAGCATGGCCCTGATCTGCAGCTCGAGCGCGCTGTCGCGCCGCTGAGCGGCACCGGGCACGGGCGCGAACGGGTAGAACGTTCCCCGCTTGTACAGGTACACCAGGGCCAGCGGCTGGTCGTCCGCCGCCCGGAACCCGATCGTCGAACACAGCAGCGACGGCCCGAAGCCCTCGCCTTCGAGCGTGGAGTTCACTGCGTGCAGGTCCGTGACCAGCGCGGGGACGACGTCGCTGCCGGTCCGCTGGATCACCAGCCAGGTGTACCCGTACCCGTCGTGCACCTCGTCCGGCTCCGAACCACCGAGCAGGGCAGTGATCTCGTCCTTCAACCGGGCGAACGGGCCGCCTTCCATGTCGCGGAAGCACACGGCGCCGGCCCCGGTCGGCCGGATCTCGGCGGCCGACTGCAACGTCAGCGCCGCGGCGGGCACGGAGAACAGGGCGTCCAGATTTGGCTGGGCCTGCTTCGTCCGCCCGAACAAGGCGTCGAAAAAGCCCATCCCTACTGGCGACCCAGTTCGCGAGAGATCTTGGCCAGCTGGTCCAGCCGCTTCTCCAACGGCGGGTGGCTGGCGAACAGCGAGGCCAGGTCCACCTTGTTGGTGACCGCCGGCGCGAAGAAGAACGCGTTGTACGGCTCGGCCGCCCGCAGATCCTTGGTCGGAATCTGGCTCATCTGCCCGGTGATCTTGGTCAGCGCGTTGGCCAGTTGCGACGGCTGCCCGGTCAGGAACGCGCCGGCCCGGTCAGCCGCGAGCTCGCGGTACCGCGACAGCACCCGGGTCAGCAGGAAGCTCACCGCGTACACGACGATCGACACCAGCATGATCACAAGCAGCGCCGGCCCGCCGTCGCGGCTGCGCCCGCCCATGCCGCCCCACAATCCCATCCGGGTCAGGAATCCGGCCAGGATGCCGACCACCGAGGCGATGGTCATCACAGTGACGTCGCGGTGCGCCACGTGCGAGAGCTCAT
>JASLBX010000552.1 GCA_030146385.1 Jiangellaceae bacterium
GTGGCGGCCTTGCCGAGGAAGTGCACTGGCAGCGCGCTGAGCCCGCGCCGGCGCACCACAGGAATGAGCAGTGTGAGAAGCACGTCGCGAGAGACCAGCAGGACGGCGAACCACAGGGGAATGATTTCGCGCAGCGTCAGGGCGACGATCGTAGACAGTATGTAGAGGCGGTCGGCGAGCGGATCGAGCAGCTGGCCCAGCCGGGTGACCTGGTTCCACCGTCGGGCCAGCTTGCCGTCGAGGTAGTCGGTGAAGCCTGATAGAGCCAGCACCAGGACCGCCCAGCCGTCTGCCTCCGGCACCAACACCAGGAAGAGGAACAGCGGGACACCCAGCAGCCGGATCACAGACAGCACATTCGGAACCGTCAGGACCCGATCCGTCACGACCCGGGGCTCCCGAACGTCCAACCGGCACCTCCCTACGCGGCCGGCCACTTGGGTCATCGCGCCGGCGCCTGCAGCCGACCCTAGCCCGACGTGTACGTCCACGCGAGCCGAGTTGGTCGTTCGGGAAGGATCACGGGGCTTCAAACGTTGGTACCAATGTGACGACCTCGCAGCACAGCTCCAATCGCGAGCGTGAGGACGTCGACCTGGTCGGCCAGTACCTCGGCCAGATTGGCGCCACGCCGCTGCTGACGGCTGCTCAGGAGGTCGAGCTGTCCAAGCGCATCGAGGCCGGCCTGTACGCTGCCGAGTTGCTGCGCACCGCCGACTCCGAGGGCACCGAACCCGACCCGCCTCGCCAGGAGCTCGAAGCCCTGGTGCGCGACGGCGAGCAGGCCAAGGACCACATGATCCGGGCCAATTTGCGACTCGTGGTGTCGGTGGCCCGCAAGTACTACCGGCACGCCGGGTTGTCCTTCCTCGACATCATCCAGGACGGCAATCTGGGCCTGATCCGGGCGGTCGAGAAGTTCGACTACGCCAAGGGCTTCAAGTTCTCCACCTACGCGACGTGGTGGATCCGCCAGGCCATCGAACGGGGCCGCGCCGACCGTAGCCGCACCGTCCGGCTGCCGGTCCACGTGGTCGAGAAGCTGAACCGGCTCAGCCGGGTCGAGCGGAACCTCGCCAGCGAGTTCGGCCGCGATCCGACGACGGACGAAGTGGCGACCGGGGCCGAGATGTCAGTCGAGCAGGTCGAGCAGCTGCGTGAGCTCACCCGGTCTGCGGTCAGCCTCGACACGCCGATCGGCGACGACGGAGAGACCCGCATCGGCGACCTGATCGAGGACGTCGATGTCCTGCAGCCGGAGGAGGTTGCCGAGCATCACGAGATGACCGACGGACTCCGCTCGCTCGTGGCGTCGCTGCCACCGCGTGAGGCTGCGATCATCACCCTGCGGTACGGCCTCGACGACGGCAAGCAGCACACCCTCGCCGAGGTCGCCGAGCGCGTCGGGCTCACCCGTGAGCGCGTCCGGCAGCTTGAGAAGCACGCCCTGGCCGAGCTGCGCAATCCCAAGCGCCACGCCAACCTGCTTCCCTGGGCCAGCTAGGCGCGAACCCAGCTGCCGCCACTACCCTTCCCCTACCAGGGCGGGCAGAGTCGGGCGCTAATCGCGGCCGAGTTGGGCTGAGATCAATTCATTGACGTGACGTGGCGGAGGTCGTGGTGAGCAGAACCCTCGCGATGGTCGTCGCGCACCCCGATGACGACGCCTACGGCGTGGCCGGCACGGTGGCCCTGCACGCCGACGATCCCGAATTCCGGTTCGTCCTGATCCATGCCACCGACGGCGAAGCCGGCCAGATCCATCCGGCCAGCGGCGCAAGGCGCGAGAACCTCGGCGCCGTCCGCCGTGAGGAGGACCGCCGCGGCTGGCGGACGCTGGGCCGCGAGCCCGACCGGCACGAGTGGCTGGGCTTCCCGGACGGCGGGCTGGCCGACGTTCCGTACGAGACCCTGCTCGAGCCTGTGGCAGCGATCCTGAATGAGGAGCGCCCGGACGTCGTCGTCACCTTCGGTCCGGACGGCATCACCGGGCACCCGGACCACATCACCATGAGCCGGGTCACCACCGACGCCTTCCACAGGTTCGCCGGCGCCGGCGGCCCGGGGTTCAAACGGCTGCTCTACGGTGCGATCCGCCAGTCGGTCGTCGACGGCTGGAACCAGCAACGAATCGTCCAGGGATTGGAGCCTTGGGACCCGACCAGGCTCTACCACGTGCGGGGCGTTCCCGACGACCAGTTCGACGTCATGGTCGACACCGGCCCGGTCGCCCCACGGGTCCGGGCTGCCCTCCTCGAGCACCGGAGCCAGTGGCACGACGTCAACGACAGCTCGCTCACCGAGGAGGAGCAACTCAAGGCGGTCAGCATGGAAGCCGCCATCATCGCGTGGCCGAAGGAACGCCCGGGAAGGACCCTCACCGACGTCTTCGACGGCCTCTGACCGGTCTCCGACGTAACAGAAGGGTTACATACCGGCTGGTCGGTATTGACGTCTCTCCCTAGTGCCGGTGAGATGCGTCCATGGGGCACTACCGGAGCAACCTCCGCGACCTGCGCTTCAACCTCTTCGAGGTGCTCGGCGCCGACCGGACGTACGGACGCGGCCCGTTCGCCGACTTCGACGTCGACACCACCAACGAGATCCTGACCGAGGTCGAGCGGCTCGCCGCCGGTCCGATCGCCGCGTCCTACGCCGGATCGGACCGCAACCCACCGGTCTACGACCCGGCCACATGCTCGGTCACCATGCCCGAGCCGTTCCGGCGCTCCTACCAGGCGTATATGGACGCGGAATGGTGGCGCCTCGACGTCCCGGCCGAGGCCGGTGGCAACCCGGCACCACGCTCCCTGTGGTGGGCGCTCATCGAGATGGTGCAGGGCGCACAAGCGCCCGTCTACATGTTCGGCGGAGGCCCGGCCTTCGCCGGCCTGCTGCGCACCATGGGCACGCCCGAACAGCGCCGCATCGCCGAGATCATGCTCGAACGGCGATGGAGCGCCACAATGGTGCTCACGGAGCCGGACGCCGGGTCGGACGTAGGCGCGGGCCGCACCAGGGCCGTCCGCCAGCCGGACGGCACGTGGCATATCGACGGCGTCAAGCGATTCATCACGTCCGGCGAGCACGACCTGGAGGAGAACATCGTCCACTTCGTGCTGGCCCGGCCGGAAGGCCACGGCCC
>JASLBX010000561.1 GCA_030146385.1 Jiangellaceae bacterium
GCCGATCTCGCTTGCGAGCCAGTCTCGGTGATCTGTTCCGACGCCGTGATGGTGGCTGATCGTGCCGCCCGCCGCGGTGATCGCGTCACCGGTCGCGGACTTGGCCTGTCGCCACTGCTCTACCGGGTCGTCGCCCTGGGCGCTGACCACCGTGAAGTAGAGCGAGGCTCCCGCCGGGTAGACGTGTGACACGTGGCAGAGCACGAGCGGTGGTGCGCCCTGCTCGGTAAGTGATCCGGTGAGCGCGTCGCGCACCGCTGTGTACAGCCGGGGCAGGTTCGACCAGAACGTCGCTGTCTCCAGGGTCTCGGCGAACGCTCCGACGTCGAGCAGGGCGTCCCGCAGGTAGGGGCCGGCGAAGCGGCCTTCCGCCCAACGCTCGCCCGGCTCCGGGCCAACGTATTCTCCCCCTGCCTGCTCGAGCGCGGCCGCGACGTCCTGTCGCTTTTCGGCCACGGCGGACGCTCGACCGTCGTATCCGGCGACGAGCAGGCATCCGGACTTCGCCGTGCCCTGGCCGACGTGCTCCGGATCCGCGAGACCGATCGCTGTCTCGGCCTCGTCGGACAGCCGGAGCACTGTCGGCAGCGGACCGTCCTGCGCGAGCTGACGCATCGCCGCCGTTCCGGCGTCGAACGTGGCGAACCGCCAGCCCTCGTAGACGCTCGCCTCGGGTCTTGGCCGTACCTGCACCGTGACCGACGTGATGACGCCCAGCGCTCCCTCGGAGCCGAGGATGAGCTGCCGGAGGTCTGGTCCGGCGGCGGATCGTGGCGTCCGGCCCAGCGACGGGGTGCCGGCTGGCGTGGCAACCCGCACCTGCACGACCATCTCGTCGAACCGCCCGTAGCCGGCCGACGCCTGCCCGCTCGATCGGGTCGCCGCGAATCCGCCGATGCTGGCCCATTCGTACGACTGTGGGAAATGGCCGAGGGTGAACCCACGCTGCCTCAGGAGCTCCTCGGCGCGCGGCGCCAGCAGGCCCGGCTCCAGGGTGGCGAGCCGGGACTCAGTGTCGAGCTCGACCAGGCGATCCATCCGGCCCAGGTCCATTGCGATGGCTCCTGCATACGACCGCGCCAGCGGCGCCAGCCCGCCGACCACGGACGTCCCGCCCCCGAACGGCACAACGGCCACCCGGTGCTGGGCGCACGCCTCGAGCACCCGCATTACCTCGCCGTGGGAGCCGGGCCGCACCACTGCGTCCGGCGCGTCGGCGGCATCACCCCTGCGGATTCGGAGCAGGTCCACCGTCGACTTGCCGCGCGTGTGCCGGATTCGCGATTCGGCATCAGTGCGTACCTGATCGGCCCCCACCGCGTCCGCGAGCGCTTCATATGCGGGCGCAGAAAGCACCGGCTCCGGCAGTTCGACGTCGTCGAGATCGACCGGCGGAGTCGCCGGCCGCACGCCGAGAGCCTGTCGCAGCAGCTGCACAACCGACTCTGGCAGTGATGTGGACTGGGCCGGATCTCCCCACCCTTGCCAGTGCATGATCACCTCTCCAGTGTCACTTCAGTTACACTGTGACATGTGTCGTCGATTCGTCACAAGCTGTCGCGCCGGCATCATCGCGACGATGCCGTTCTCGACGCGGCACGGGCCTGCGTGCTCGCCGTCGGTGTGCGGCGTACGACGCTGACCGATATCGCCCGGCGGGCCGGCATCTCACGGATGACGATCTACCGCCGCTGGCCTGACGTGCGCTCGCTCATCGCCGATCTGATGACGAGGGAATGGTCGGCCGTCGTGGCCGGGGTGGCACCCGCGAACGACGGGCAACCGGTGCGTGCGCAGCTCGTCACCAGCCTGGTGAGCGGAGTGCAGGTGCTGCGCGAGCATCCCCTGTACCGCAAGATCGTCGAAACTGACCCCGAAGTCCTGCTGCCGTACATCCTCGAGCGCCGCGGGAGTAGCCACGACGCGATGCTCGACGGAATCGAACGCACTCTGCGGGCCGGGCACAAGGAGGGGACGATCCGCCGCGGCGACGCCGCCCGCCAGGCGCGGGCGCTACTTCTCGTCGCACAGTCCTTCGCTCTGTCCGCACCGACGATGACCGATGATCAGGAACCCGCGCTGAGCGGTGCCGCCTTCGACGACGAGCTGCGCGAGCTTCTCGACAGGTATCTGGCGCCGTGATACCCAACTTCGCGTCCTCGCTGTCCGCCGCCCGCCGCGAGCGGGAGCTGGCCGAAATCGCGGCCGGAGAGGTCGTCGACGTCCTCGTCGTCGGGCTCGGCGCCACCGGCGCGGGTGTAGCACTCGATGCAGCCACCAGAGGACTGTCCGTGGCGGCCATCGACGCGCATGATCTGGCCTTCGGCACGTCGAGGTGGAGTTCCAAACTGATCCATGGCGGGCTGCGTTACCTTGCGTCCGGCCAGGTCGGTATTGCGCGCGAGAGCGCAGTGGAACGCGCCGTACTGATGGAGCACACGGCACCACACCTGGTGCGCGCGCTGCCGTTCGTCCTGCCCCTCACCGCACAGGTGAGCCCGCGGCAGGCGACTCTCCTCCGGGCCGGCTACGGCGCTGGCGATGCACTCCGGGTGTCCGCCGGCACGAGCCGAGCCGTCTTGCCCCGGTCGCGCCGCCTGTCGACCATCGAAACGCAGCGGCTAGCACATGGGCTGCGCTCCGAGGGGTTGCGCGGCGGGCTGCTGTCCTGGGACGGCCAACTCACCGACGATGCTCGCCTCGTCGTCGCGATCGCCCGAACCGCAGCCGCCCACGGCGCTCGGATCCTGACCCACTGCCGCGCAGAGCATTTGTCCGGAAACGGCGCGCTCGTACGGGACGATATGACCGGCGAGCGGTTTGGCATCCGGGCGCGCGTGGTCATCAACGCGACCGGCGTATGGGCCGGCCAACTCGTCGACGGCGTCCAATTGCGCCCGTCTCGCGGTTCCCACATCGTGCTGCGGTCCGAAACCCTCGGTTTGGCCAGCGGGATCGGCATGCACCTCGCCGTCCCTGGTTCGCCGCCGCGGGTCGTCCTTGTCGTTCCGGCCGATGGTCGCCGGGTGATCGTAGGCCCTACCGACGTGCCGGTCGACGGCCCCGTGACAGACATCCCTACCCCCACCGAGGAGGAGATCCGCTTCCTGCTGGAGGCGCTCAGCTCCGCACTTGACGCACCGGTCCGCCGCACCGACGTCATCGGCGCATACGCTGGCCTCCGTCCCCTCCTCGCCGGCAAGCAGGGTCGGACGGTCGACCTGTCCAGGCGGCATGCCGTGCTCACCTCGACCGATGGCGTCATTACCATCGTCGGTGGCAAGCTCACGACGTACCGGCGGATGGCCCAGGACGCCGTCGACGCGGCCAGTGCCCGGCTCAACCTGCAACGGCGCGGCGCCGCCGCCGGACCATGCCGGACGGACCGGGTGAGGTTGGTCGGTGCAGCTCTAGCAGGCGTGCTGACCAGAGTCAATGCCCCGCGCCGGCTGGTTCGGCGGTACGGCACCGAGGCGCCAGCAGTCCTCGCCCTCGCCGCGGAGGACCCATCGCTACTCGAGCCGGTCGCACCAGACGACCCCGTTATAGGAGCAGAGCTGGTATGGGCGGCGCGCCACGAAGGCGCGCTCACTGAGGCCGACCTGCTCGACCGGCGCACGAGGCTCGGCCTCGTCACCGCCGACCGAGCCGCAGCACTGCCGCACGTCCGCAGTGCCCTTCAGCGGGCGGTCAACGCGTCGCGCGTGCCACGGGTTGGTCAGAGCGGCGCGAAGGTCGCGGTGAAGTGAAGGAGGACCGGCGGCTGGTCAGCAATGCGATCACCGATCAATTACGTCCGGTACGCAGTCACTGGCTCAGCGACACCTTCGACGGCAAGCGCGGTGGCGGCGACCACGTCGGCCAGCAGCTCGTAGTCGAGGGTGTCGGCCAGATCGCCCGGCAGGTGGTAGTGCGGGTTGCGGAAGTTCGCAGTGTCCGTGATCTGGATGGCCGGCAGTCCCGCCTCCCAGAACGGCACGTGGTCGCTCCGCACGAAGTCGCGCACGAGTGGAACGGTGCGAGCCAGCACCGGCCCCAGGACTGGAAGGTCAGCCGGTGCACGCACCGGGACGGCCGCGCTCGGCCCCGCCACCTCCCGCAGCGCATCGGCGAAATCCATCGCCAGCCGCCGCGACGGCCCCCGGTAGATCACTGCCAGGAACTCGCCGCGGAGCCCGCGAGCGCGCAGAGTTCCCACAAGCCTTGGATAGAGCACCCCTATTCCACTCGGTAGCCGTTGACTTCCCGGCCTCCGGTCGCGGTACGCCAGCATCTCTAGTACGAACGTCCCGACCACGCGCCGTTCGGCCAGTAGTTCCTGCACAAGCTGGCGAGAGCCGATGAAGCCGAGCTCCTCGTGGTCGACGGCGGCGAGCACCACGGTTCGGTGCAACCGCATCGGCGCGAGCAGTCGCGCCAGCTCGATCAAGGCGGCGACACCGCTGCCGTTGTCGTCGGCTCCGCCGCTGCCTGGCACGGTGTCGTGATGAGCGACCACGATCACCGCGTCAGGAGAGTCTCCTTCCATGGTCGCGACGACGTTGACGCCTTCTAGTCCCGGCGCGGCGAAGGGTCTCAGCTCGGTCTGCCATCCAGCGGAGGCGAGCGCGTCGTGAATCATGGTGTCCGCGGCTTCCATCGGCCCGGGATCCAGGAGCCGGGTGCGCGGCGCTGGGAGCATCTCGACCAGGTGGCGCAGCCGGTCAGGGTCGACAGCCGCTCGCAGCGATGTCGCGCGCTCAGTCACTCAGCAATCGTTCCGTCACTGCCTCGCGGGTCGCAACCGCTAAGATCGCAAAAATGACCGGTTCCCCGGTGGTTGATATCCGAGGTCTAACCAAGCGCTTCGGCTCACTGACGGCCGTCGACTCGCTGGATTTGCACGTCAAGCCCGGTGAGATCTACGGGTTGCTCGGGCCGAACGGTGCTGGCAAAACGACGACGATCCGCTCGCTGCTGGGATTCTTGAACCCGACTGAAGGTAGTGTGCGGCTGCTGGGCTCCAACCCCCGCGAGACAGCCCTCCGCCGCCGGGTGGGGTACGTCAGCGGCGACGTCATTCTGGACCGCGGGCTAAAGGCACGCGACCTGCTCACGTGGTACGGCGACCTGCGCGGAGGCGTTGCCCTGGAAAAGATCGACGTCCTGTGCGACCGCCTCGCGCTCGACCCGACGCGGAAGATCGGCGAGCTGTCCACCGGTAATCGGCAGAAGGTAGCGATCGTCCAGGCGCTCATGCATGATCCGGAAGTGCTGATCCTGGACGAACCAACGTCCGGGCTGGACCCACTGCTGCAACGCAGTGTGCTCGATCTGATTCGCAGCCGCCGCGACGCGGGAACCGCCGTCCTGTACTCATCGCACTTCCTCCCCGAGGTCGAGAACATCGCCGACCGTGTCGGCATCTTGCGACGAGGCGTGCTCGTGCGCGAGGACACCATGGCGAACCTGCGCGACGTCGCGCGCCAGCGTCTCGAACTGCACTTCGCCCGCGACGTCCCGGCCGATCTGCTCAGCGGAGTCGACGGCATCACAGAAGTTGAGATCGTCGATCGGACGGCCTACGTGGTCGCCGACGGGAGCGTCTCCGAACTGGTCAAGCGGGTGGCCCAGTACGACGTCGACCGGATCGTCAGCCGCCACGAGGATCTGGAGGACGTGTTCTTCGCCTATTACCAGGACGGAGAGGACGACCGATGACCGGCGGGATCGTGCTGCGCCAAATGCTGAAGGAGCGGCGGCGCGGCGTGCTGTGGTGGTCGATCGCTATCGCGGCGTTGACCGCCATCACCGCCGCGAGCTACCCGGCGATCAAGGATGCTGGGTCGGTATTCGACCAGCTGATGGAGCAGATGCCCGAGGGCATGCTGGAGCTGTTCGGTGCGGAGGGCGGCATCACCAGCCCGGAGGGATACCTCAACAGCCAGCTCTACTCGAACATCCTGCCGATCCTGCTGCTGGTGTACGGGATCGGGCTCGCGGCGTGGACGATCGCCGGGGCGGAGCGGGACGGCACGCTCGAGCCGCTGCTCGCCAACCCGGTCAGCCGATCCCAAATCGCGCTGGCACGCTTCTTGGCGACCGCGCTGCTGCTCGCGGTGCCAGTTGCGGTGGCGACCGTGCTGTTGATCGCTACCCGGTCGCCATTCGAGCTCGACCCGCTCAGTGTCAGCCAGTTGGTGGGGGCCGGAGTCGGTACCTACTTGCTCGTCCTGCTGTTCGTGGCGCTGACATACGCAGCCGGGGCTGCGACGGGCAGCAAGGCAGCCGCCATTGCGGTCGGCGCCGGCACTGCTGCGGCCACCTACGTGATCTTCGGGCTGTCGAGCTTCGTCGACTTCTTCCGCGACCTGCGCTGGCTCTCGCCGTGGGACTGGTTCCTGAACAACTCACCGCTGACCGAGGGCTGGACGTGGCCCGCCATCGGCGGGCCGTTGGTCGCCATCATCCTGGCCGTACCGGTCGGCACGGTTGCCTTCACCCGCCGCGACCTCCGCTGACCCCCTTGCCCACTTGTCCGGCCGGACAACCCAGCTACCAGTGGCGACAGGCCGGTCGGCCCGGACAACTCGCTATGGAATGTCGGCGTGGTTGCCGCCCGACACAATGACAACCGTTGTGTCGTCCGGCGCAGGCTGAAAGGCGCCGCTGAGGAGCGCAGCGAAAGCCGTCGCGCCGCCCGGTTCGGCCAGCACCCGGCACTTATCCCACAGAAACCGGCGTGCCGCGACGATGGCCTCGTCCGGCACGAGGACGGACGACTCGCCGCGCTGGGTCGCGACACGGTACGCGATATCGCCAACTACCGCCGCGCCCATGCTGTCCGCCGCCACGCCGCTGACGTCGACCTCCACCGGGCGACCGGCCTCGATGGCCGTGTGGAGGGTAGGACACCGCTCGGGCTCAACGGGAATGACGTGGGCTCCATCGGCGATGCCCGTGGCAACTCCTCCGTAGAGTCCTCCGCCGCCGCACGACACGAGAACCGTCGTCGCCTCTGGGACCTGCTCGGCGATCTCCGCGCCGACAGTTCCCTGGCCGGCGACAACCGACGGCATGTCGTAGGCGTGGATCTGCAGGACGTCCCGGTCAGCGGCCCACTTCTGGCTGTCGGCGAGCGCGTCCGGGTAGTACCCGTGCACGACGACGACGTCCGCGCCGTAGGACGCGATCCGGTCCACCTTCGACTGTGGCGAGGTAACCGGGATGAAGATCGTGGCAGCCACCTGAGCGCGCGCCGCAGCCCAAGCCACCGCGGCTCCATGGTTGCCGCCCGAAGCCGCTGCAACGCCGTCCGGCGGCACCTCCGCCGACAGCAGGGTGTTCAGAGCACCGCGCGCCTTGAAGACTCCAACGTGCTGGAGGAGCTCCAGCTTGAGCACGACGCGGCCCTGGACCCCGACTTCCGTCCCGGCCAGTTCGAGAACAGGAGTTCGCCGCACGAGACCTTGGAGGCGCGCGGCGGCCGCCAG
>JASLBX010000574.1 GCA_030146385.1 Jiangellaceae bacterium
CGGGCACTTTCACGAGACGGGCAACCTGGTCTTCCACCTGTCCCTGGTGATCGTGCTCCTCGCGGTCGCGCTCGGCTCGCTTTTCGGCTACCGCGGCACGGTCATCGTCCAGGAGCGGACGGGCTTCGCGAATACTCTGACCCAGTACGACAGCATGGCGGCCGGCACCATGTTCGACGCCCGCAATCTGCCGCCGTTCGCGCTCGAGCTCGACGAGTTCGTGTGGGAGGTGCATGAGTTCGGCCCGCAGCGCGGTACGCCGGCCGATTTCGAGGCGCGGGTGCGGTTCGTGCCGGAGCCGGGTGCGCCTGAGGAGCTTCGCTCGATCCGGGTCAACGAGCCGCTCGAGGTCGACGGGTCGCTGATCCACATCCTCAATCCGGGTTACGCGCCGGCCGTCACGGTTCGCGACTCCGACGGCGAGGTCCTGGCAGAAGGGCCGGTCACGTTCCTGCCGATGGACGACAACTTCACCTCCGAGGGCGTTCGCAAGGTGCCGGTCGGGAACGGCGACGACATCGGCATCGAGGCGATCTTCTTTCCGACGGCAGCGTTCGACGAGGGCGGCGCCAGCTCAGTGTTCGCCGGCGCGCGTAATCCGATGCTGCTGTTGACCACGTACGTCGGTGATCTCGGCATCAACGATGGGACAGCGCAGTCGGTGTTCCGGCTGGACACGTCCGAGATGGAGCAGCTGACCGTCGATGGCGAGCCGTTCCGGGCCGCGCTCGCGGTCGGGGAGACCATCGAGCTGCCCGGCGGGCACGGCACGGTCACCTTCGACGGCTACGTCAAGTGGGTGCAGCTGCAGATCAGCCGCAACTCCGGCAAGGAGCTCGCGCTCGGCGGCGCGCTGCTGGCCGTTGTCGGGCTGGTCGCCTCGCTGTACATCCGGCGCCGCCGAGCCTGGGTACGCGCGGCGGTGGACGAGGACGGGCGTACAGTTGTCGAGGTCGCCGGCCTGGCCAGGTCAGGAGGCGGCGACCTGGAGGGGCAGATCGGGGGCATCGCGGACGGGCTGATTGCCCGGCTGCCCGCCCCGGCTGCTGATCCGGCGGTTCGGCAAGGCTAGGAGGCCACACATGGACGCCGCGCAGCTCGGCGAGTGGAGCAGGATCCTGGTAACGGGTGCGATGGCTGCATTCATCGTCGCCTGGTTCGCGTACTCGGCCGCGGTATTGCGCAGGCCCACTCGCGTGCTCGTTGCTGCGGGCCACTCCGAGGTGTCCGGGCCGCCTGCGGAGTCACCCCAGGCCGGCGAACCGTCCGGCCCGACAAGTGACGGTAGCCAGGACTCTGCTGAGCGGTTCGCAAGCATCGGGCTGTCCGTATCGGTGCTGGCGACGGCGTTGCTTGCGGTCGGTGTGCTCACGCGGGCACTGGCCATCGAGCGTGTGCCATGGGGCAACATGCACGAGTTCTCCATCACCGGTTCGCTTATCGCCGCGGTGGTGTTCCTGTCGGTGGCCAGGACAAAGCTGGGGCGTGCACTGGCCGTCTGGCTGGTCCTGCTGCTCGTGCTCGTACTCGGCATGTCGGTGACGGTCCTGTACGTGGCGCCTGGCCCGCTGGTGCCGGCGCTGCAGTCGTATTGGCTCGTGATCCACGTCGGTATGGCCGTGGTGGCGTTCGGACTGTTCACCGTCGCCGCCGCGCTCAGCGGCCTGCAGATCGCCGCCGAGCGGGCCGAGCGGAAGGGCCGGGCCACGTCGCTGCCCGCATCGGGGATGCTGGACCGGCTTGCCTACCGCCTGATCGCGGTGGCGTTCCCGATCTGGACTATTGGCCCGCTCATTCTCGGTGCCATCTGGGCCGAGGTGTCGTGGGGACGCTACTGGAACTGGGACCCGAAAGAGACCTGGGCTCTGATCACCTGGCTGGCCTACGCGGCCTACCTGCATGCCCGGGCCACTGCCGGCTGGAAGGGCACGAAGGCGTCGGTCATCTCGTTGGTCGGCTACGGGACCGTGCTGTTCAGCTACTTCGCCGTCAACCTGATCTTCAACGGCCTGCACTCCTACGGCGGCGTCTAGCCGCTCCCACCCCGGCGCCACGTCCCACCACGAAACGCCCATGATCAACGCGGATTGGCGGGAGCCGACTCGAGCAGTTGCTTTAGTCGGGCGAGGTCTTTCTGGTTGGCTCGCCGGACGGAGGCGGCCATGACGGGCTCGGTGATGCGAGCGAACCCGCTGGGCGTGCCGCGGTTGCGCAGGGACATCTTCGTCCGCGTCTCGTCCACCGGCTCCCAGGTGTATGTGGTCTCCATCGGGAACGGGCCCTGAGCGGTGCGCATGACGAGCCGACGGCCTGGCGTCAACTCGACCACCTCATAGGTGTACACCAGCCGCCGACCGAGGAACTGGGCGACGAAGTCGAGCTTGGATCCGACTCCGAGCGGCGTGGGCGTCTGCCACTCGATCGACTTTATGTTGGCGTACCACTCCGGCGCGTTGGTCGGGTCGCCCGCGTAGGCGGCCACGTCGTTGACGGGGCGCTCGATGACGATCTCAGTGGTGACGTCCAAGGCCATGTCATCGCCGCCGTAGCGTCATAGGGTCAGGTGCGCGGTGAGTCGTCGCCGTCGTCACCGTCCTCGCGTAGATCGTCCTCGCGGCGGCGCAGATCTGCCTCCCACTCGGAGAGCATCTGCTCATGCTGCTCGTCGATGTCACGCAGCTGCCGGAGGAACTCCGGATTATCGTCCGGCGCGACAGGTGGGGCAGGCCGACGCCCTCGCCGGGACGGGAATGCCCGCGGACCACCGCGGCGGGCTATCAACCACGCGACCGGCCCGACGATGGGGAGCAGCAGGATCACCGCAACCCACACCGGCCGACGCGGCCCGCGGATCTCCGCAGGATCGGTCTGCAGGCAGTCGATGACCGCGTACACGGCCAGCGCGATCGCGACGATGATCGGCAAGACAAGCCTCACCGCGCAACCCTCCTCGCACTAGGGGCTCAACTTTCAGGATAGGCGAGCGGCGACCCGGCGAGCGTGGTGGTCGCTGTCCTCCTGCCATATTCAACGTCGCAGGCGAGACGAATGTTCGCGAGCAAGCGTCCCCCTCACCAGTGGTCCAGACCTTTCGGTTTCGATTCCGTGTCGACACTTCCTAGTCGAAGGTTGACACCTTAGGATCACCGAGATCATTTTTGTCACCTAGAGGGAGATGAGATGCGACGTCGGCTACGCACGACAGCCGGAGCGCTGATCGCGACCGCAACCCTGGTCGTGACGGCATCGATCGCGGGTGCACACCCCACCCACGATGGCTCGGGCAAAGAGGCCGGGTTCGACCTGGTTGCGGAGGAGATCAGCCCTGGTGGCGTCCTGCTGGAACGGATGACCGACATCCGATGTGAGGACGGCATTGCGGGGATCTTCCCGTGTCACAAGATCGACCTTGCGTCGTTCGTCCCGCTCACGGAGCTCGAGAGCATCTGGACGAATGACGTCTGGGGCTGGACCGACCCCGTCACTGGCCACGAGTACGCACTAGTCAGCAAGTTCGAGGGCACAGCCTTCGTCGACATCACCGATCCATACGACCCGGTCTACCTCGGGACCCTGCCCACTGAGGTGCCCGGTAGCAACGGCAACATTTGGGGTGACCTGAAGGTCTACGGTGACCACGCATACATCGTCACTGAGGCGGCCGGCCACGGCATGCAGGTCTTCGACCTCACCCGGCTTCGTGGTGTGACCGAGCCGCAGGAGTGGACGGTTGACAACCACATCAACGGCTTCGGCCAGGCACACAACATCGCCGTCAACGAGGAGACGGCGACCGTTTACGTCATTGGAGCGTGGAACGGCGTCAAGTTGAAGGGCTGCAAGGACGTGGATGGTGGTCCGATCGCCTTCGATGTCTCTGACCCTGGGAATCCCAAGCTGGCCGGCTGCTACGGCGGCGACGGATACACCCATGACATCCAGTGCGTCGTCTATCACGGCCCGGACGCCGAGCACACCGGCAAGGAGATCTGCGTGGCCTCGAACGAGGACACCGTGACGGTCATCGATGTCACCGACATCAACAACGTCAAGATGCTGGCGCGGGCACCGTACGAGACGTCCGCGTACACGCACCAGGGCTGGTTCACCGAGGATCACGCCTACTTCCTGCTCGGCGACGAGCTGGACGAGCTGTTCGGGACGGTCACGGGCACGACGACCTACGTATGGGACCTCACCGACCTGGACAACCCGGTGCTCCGCGGACAGCACAACAACGGCAACACGTCGATCGACCACAACATCTTCATCAAGGACGGGCTGGCCTACCAGAGCAACTACACCTCTGGCCTGCGCGTCACCGACACCTTCCAGGTCGCGCAGGGCCGGCTGACGGAGCGTGGGTTCTTCGACGTCTACCCGGTTGACGACGGCACTACGTTCGCCGGCACCTGGGGCAACTACCCGTACTTCGACTCGGGCACGGTCGTGGTCACGGGTATCGAGGAGGGCTTGTTCGTGCTGAAGCCGCGCGTCAAGTCGTCCGCCAACTAACCGAATCACCGACACTCATCGCCAGCTCCCGGCCGCTTCCGTGCGGCCGGGAGCTGGCGGCTCGGCGTTTGCCGCGCCTCGTTTGACACGATGGGCGGCATGGTCATGGTCGATATCGACGACGTCCGGGCCGCCGCGAAGCGGATCAGCGGCCTGCACGTCCGTACTCCGCTCCTGCCCTGGCCGCTGGCCGGGTCCCAGGTCTGGCTAAAGCCGGAGAACCTCCAACCCACAGGTGCGTTCAAGCTGCGCGGCGCCTCCAACGCGATCGGGGCACTGACCGACGCCGAGCGGGCAGGTGGGGTGGTCACCTACTCCAGCGGCAACCACGGGCGCGCCGTGGCCTGGGCGGCGCGCCACCACGGCGTGCCGGCCGTCGTGGTCATGCAGGACACCACGCCGGCGGTCAAGGTCGAGGGCGTCCGGACGCTGGGCGCCGAAGTCGTGCTGGCGCCGGCCGCGGAACGCGAGAGCCGAGCCGAGGCAATCCTGGCCGAGCGGGGTGGCGTGCTCGTCCCGCCGTTTGACCATCCGGACGTCATCGCCGGGCAGGGCAGCGTCGGTCTGGAGATCGCCGAGGATTTGCCGGACGTCGACACCGTGCTCGTGCCGGTCAGCGGCGGCGGGCTGATCTCGGGTATCGCCGTGGCGATCAAGGCCCTACACCCGGAGGCCCGGGTCATCGCCGTCGAACCGGAGCTGGCCGCCGACCTCGCCGAAGGTTTCGCCGCTGGCCGGAGGGCCGCCTGGCCGCACGAGCGGTCGGGCCGCACCATCGCGGACGGGCTGCGCGCGCCGTCGGTCGGGGAGCTGACCTGGCAACACATCGAGCGGTTCATCGACGACGTGGTTACCGTCTCGGAGGAGGCGATCCTGGAGACGATGGCCCGCCTGGCGACGAGCGCACGCATCGTCGCGGAGCCGAGCGGCGCAGTGGCGCCTGCCGCAGCGCTCGCCCGGGCGGAGCTCACCACGGGGCGTACGGTCGCGATCGTCTCGGGAGGTAACGTCGAACCGTCCCTGCTGTCCCGTGTCCTATCGGAGTACCCAGCGTGATCGACCGCCTGGTGCAGGAGTGCCTGGACGACGGCGTTCCTGTCCGGCCTGGCTCGGTTCCCGGCGCCGTGGTACTCGTCGCGCGCGGTGGTGACGTCGTCCACCTGTCGGCCCACGGCGACGCGGTCCGGTACGCGTCCGCTGCCGGTGACGTGGTAGCCGAGCGCGTCCCCATGTCGGTGGACACGATCTTCGACCTGGCGTCGATCACCAAGCTGTTCACGGCCACCGTGGCGCTCAAGGCGATCGAAGCTGGCGTGCTCGATCTCGACGAGCCCGTCGTGGAGCGCCTCCCGACGTTCCACGACGGCGTCACGCTCCGGCACCTTCTGGTTCACGTGTCCGGGCTTCCGGCGGTTCGGCAGCTCTGGACTGTGCCCGGTGGGCGCGACGAGCGGTCCGCGGCACTGCTGGCCTCGATGACCGAGGCGGCTCCGGGAGAGCGATACGTGTACTCGTGCGTCGGCTACCTGGTGACCGGGCTGCTACTCGAGCGGGTCCTGGGCGCTCCATTGCCGGATCTGGTCGCCAAGCACGTCACTGGGCCGCTCGGCATGAGCGACACGGTCTTCTGCCCGGACGGTCCGATGCTGGCGCGGGTGGCGGCGACGGAAGATTCCTCGCACATGGGAAGGGGAATGATCCGCGGCGAGGTGCACGACGAGGCGTCCTGGTCGCTGGGAGGCACCGGCGGCAACGCGGGACTATTCGGTACGGCGCCCGACCTGCTCCGGTTCGCCGAGATGCTGCGGGATGGGGGCGTCGACCCAAAGACGGGCACTCACGTGCTCGCCGATGAGTCGGTGCGCGCAATGACGACCGACCACCTCAGCCC
>JASLBX010000584.1 GCA_030146385.1 Jiangellaceae bacterium
TGCCCAAGCAGATGGCGCTGGAGCTCTTCAAGCCGTTCGTGATGAAGCGCCTGGTGGACCTCAACCATGCGCAGAACATCAAGTCGGCCAAGCGCATGGTCGAGCGTGCCCCCCCCGTGGTGTGGGACGTCCTCGAGGAGGTCATCGCCGAGCACCCGGTCCTGCTGAACCGGGCGCCGACGCTGCACCGGCTGGGTATCCAGGCCTTCGAGCCGCAGTTGATCGAGGGCAAGGCGATCCAGATCCACCCGCTGGTCTGCACCGCGTTCAACGCGGACTTCGACGGGGACCAGATGGCCGTCCACCTGCCGCTGTCCGCGGAGGCGCAGGCCGAGGCGCGGATCCTGATGCTGTCGGCGAACAACATCCTCAAGCCCGCCGATGGCCGTCCGGTGACGATGCCGACCCAGGACATGGTGCTCGGCATCTACTACCTGACGACTGACCGGGAGAACCAGCCCGGTGAGGGCCGGGCATTCTCGGGGACGTCTGAGGCGATCCGGGCGTTCGACGCCGGCCAGATCTCCCTCCAGTCGCCGATCACTCTGCGGCTGTTCGACATCATCCCGCCGGAAGGCTGGGAGGCTCCCGAGGGCTGGGAAGCAGGGCGGCCGGTCACGCTGTCGACGACGCTGGGGCGGGCGCTCTTTAATGAGACGCTGCCGGCCGACTTCGGGTACGTGAACTCCGAGGTCGACAAGAAGCGGCTCGGCTCGATCATCAATGAGCTCGCCGAGCGGTACCCGAAGGTCCAGGTGGCCTCGACGCTGGACGCGCTCAAGGAGGCCGGCTTCCACTGGGCCACTCGGTCGGGTGTCACGGTGTCGGTGGACGACGTCGTAGCGCCGGAGGAGAAGCGTCGCATCCTCGACGAGTATGAGCAGAAGGCGCAGAAGGTCGAGAAGAACTTCGAGCGCGGTGTCATCTCCGCCGGCGAGCGCCGCGAGGAGCTCATCGACATCTGGACCGATGCCACGAACAAGGTCGACGACGCGATCAAGACCGCGTTCGCGACCGACAACAGCATCTACATGATGGTGAACTCGGGAGCTCGCGGTAACTGGATGCAGATCCGCCAGCTGTCCGGTATGCGTGGTCTGGTGGCCAACCCGAAGGGTGAGACCATCCCGCGGCCGATCAAGGCCAGCTTCCGCGAGGGGCTGTCCGTGCTGGAGTTCTTCATCTCGACGCACGGCGCACGTAAGGGTCTGGCCGACACCGCGCTGCGGACGGCCGACTCCGGCTACCTCACTCGTCGGCTGGTTGACGTCTCGCAGGACGTCATCATCCGCGAGCCCGACTGCGGCACCGAGCGTGGCCTCAACCTGACGATCGCCGCTCCGGGCGTCGACGGGACGCTCGTCGCGTCCGAGGACGCCGAGACCAGTGTGTACGCGCGGTCGCTGGCCGAGGACGTCACGGGTTCCGACGGGTCGGTTATCGCCTCTGCCGGTGACGACATCGGCGACGCGGCGATCCGGAGGATGGTCGCGGCCGGTGTCGAGAAGGTCCGCGTCCGGAGTGTCCTCACCTGCGAGAGCGCGACGGGCGTGTGCGCCATGTGCTACGGCCGCTCGCTCGCCACCGGCAAGCTGGTCGACGTCGGCGAGGCCGTGGGCATCATCGCCGCCCAGTCGATCGGTGAGCCCGGTACCCAGCTGACCATGCGTACGTTCCACACCGGTGGTGTCGCCGGTGAGGACATCACGCACGGTCTGCCTCGAGTCCAAGAGATCTTCGAGGCGCGGGTGCCCAAGGGCAAGGCGCCGATCGCCGAGGCTGTCGGGCGCGTCCGCGTGGACGAGGACGGCAAGGGCCCACGGCTGGTTGTCGTGCCCGACGACGGCTCGGAGGAGCAGGCGTTCCCGATCTCGCGCCGCGCGTTCGAGTGGACGAACCGGCGGAGCCCGGGCATCGCGCAGTGGCGGTCCCAGGACGGCGACCGCGTCGAGGTGGGCGAGTTGCTGCACGCCGGTACGCCGGACCCGCACGATGTGTTGCGTGTGCTGGGTCAGCGGGCCGTGCAGGTCTTCCTCACCGACGAGGTGCAGGACGTCTACCGGTCGCAGGGTGTGGCCATCCACGACAAGCACATCGAAATCATCGTGCGGCAGATGCTGCGCCGGATCACCGTGCTGGAGAGCGGCGACACCGACCTGCTGCCGGGTGAGCTCGTCGAGCGGTCGCGGTTCGAGTCGGAGAACCGCCGCGTGGTCGCCGAGGGCGGCACACCGGCGTCCGGCCGTCCGCAGCTGATGGGTATCACGAAGGCCTCGCTCGCGACCGACTCGTGGCTGTCCGCGGCGTCGTTCCAGGAGACCACGAGGGTGCTCACTGAGGCGGCTATCAACGCCAAGTCCGATCCGCTGATCGGCCTGAAGGAGAACGTCATCCTCGGTAAGTTGATCCCAGCGGGCACCGGGCTGTCCCGGTACCGCGACCTGCGGGTCGAGCCCACCGAGGAGGCGAAGGCCGCGATGTACTCGGTGGTCGACTACGGCACCGAGTACCCGACCGAGTACGACCCGTTCGGCCAGGGCTCGGGCGAGGCGGTCCGCCTGGAGGACTACGACTTCGGCTCGTACAGCTGACAGTCTGAATAGGTGCGGTGAGGGCACCGGTTCCCAAACTGGGGCCGGCGCCCTTGCCATATCCACCAACCAACCCACCCCCGTGTTGGTCACCTGATCGCCGTTGTGTCACCTGATCGTTTCTTGGCGGACGATCAGGTGGGGTGTGTCGGTTATGATCAGCGGCTCTGAGCAGTGTTTGTCGTCTGATCGTCCGGCGGCCCGCGTTCTGCAAAC
>JASLBX010000585.1 GCA_030146385.1 Jiangellaceae bacterium
CGGCACATCACCAGGCGCGCGCTGGTGGTACGGCACCCATATGCCTGCTGAACGTGATCAACCGGAATGCGTGGGACACTCGCGGGCGTGTCTAGTGCAGCGCCGCTCACCCCGGCTGACGTCGCAGCGGCCGGTGAGTTGCTCCGTGACGTCGTCCGCCCAACCCCCCTCGAGATGTCCCGTTGGCTGGCGGCCAAAGTCGGCGGTCCGGCGTACCTGAAATGCGAGCACCTGCAGCGCGCAGGGTCGTTCAAGATCCGGGGAGCGTACGTCCGCATCGCGCGACTCTCACCAGACGAGCGGTCGCGCGGCGTCGTGGCGGCAAGCGCCGGCAACCATGCCCAGGGAGTCGCGCTCGCCGCGCGGATGCTGGGGACGGCGGCCACCGTGTTCATGCCGAACGGCGCGCCGATCGTCAAGGAGAAGGCCACCCGCGCCTACGGGGCGGACGTCCGCTTCGCCGGCTCGACTGTCGATGAGGCGCTCGCCTCGGCGGAGGAGTTCGCGGAGAAGACCGGCGCGGTCCTGATCCATCCGTTCGACCACGTTGACGTGGTCGCAGGGCAGGGGACCGTCGGTCTGGAGATCGTCGAGCAGTGCCCGGACGTCCGGACGATCGTGGTCGGCACGGGCGGCGGCGGGCTGCTCGCCGGGTTGACGTTAGCCGTCAAGGCCGCCCGGCCGGCGGTCCGAATCGTCGGCGTCCAGGCGGAGCGCGCCGCGGCGTACCCCGACTCGCTCGAGGCCGGCCATCCCATCGCCTTGGAGAAGATGAGCACCATGGCCGACGGCATCGCAGTGGGCCGCCCCGGCGACGTGCCGTTCGGAATCATCCAGAACCAGGTGGACGACATGGTCACGGTCTCGGAGGAGGCCATGTCTGGCGCGCTGGTGATGTTGCTCGAGCGCGCGAAGCAGGTCGTCGAACCGGCCGGCGCGGCGAGCGTCGCCGCCATTCTCGACCATCCCGATCGCTTCGAACCGCCGGTAGTGGCCGTGCTTTCCGGCGGCAACATCGATCCGCTCCTGCTGCTACGGGTCATCCGACACGGCATGGCCGCGGCCGGGCGGTATCTGTCATTCCGCGTCCGCATTCCGGATCAGCCCGGAGCCCTGGCCCGGCTGCTCAGTGAACTCGCCGCGGTCGACGCGAACGTCCTTGACGTCGTGCACGAGCGCACCGGGTCGCGCCTGCACGTGGACGAGGTCGAGGTGGCGCTACAGGTCGAGACGCGCGGGCCCGAGCACTGCGACCGCGTTCTGGCGAAGCTGCGCACCGCTCACTACCCCGTGACGATCGGCTAGCACCATGATCGGGGTGGCTCCAGTGGGCCGGTGGCACCGCCAAACCCGCCCTTACAGTCATTCTCATCTAGAAATACTAGATCAAGTTTTACAATCCAGCAATCCGACTTGACATTTTGGTAGATCGTAGCGTCTCATAAGGGCATGCGTACACGACGCCAGATTCTTGAAGACGTCGCCGCCGGCCGGCTCGATCCCGGTGAGGCGGCGGCACTGCTCGACGAAGCCGAACCGGCCGAGGCGAACGGCGACCAGTCCAGCGGGACCACGACCGAACGGCCGGCGGCGCCCTCCGTCCCGGCCATCGACCGCATCGAGGTCCGCGCCACCTCGCGGCGCGTGCGGCTGATCGGTGACCCGTCGGTGCGAGAGTTCGCCGTCGATGGCCCGCACCAGGTCCGCCGGGAAGGTTCTACTCTGCACATCACCGGCGACACCCAGCCGATGCCGACGGACGACACGTTCGTCCTGATCACCGGCGGCCGGTTCCGCGAGGCGGCCGAGCGCGTCCAGCGGGGTCTGGGGCAGAACATCGGGCTCACCGTCCGGGTCCGGCCGGACCTCGCGGTCGGGGCCGAAGTGATCGCCGGGTCGCTGCACATTGAGGGTGTCCGCAAGCTTGATCACGTCCGGACGACCGCGGCATCACTGCGCGTGCAGGACGCAGAGTCGCCGATGGACGTGCTCATACAGGCCGGCTCCGCCCAGGTGGCGACCCGGCAGACCCGGGGCCGGACCCGCGTCCGGTGCGAGTCGGGCTCGCTCACGCTCAAACTACTAGACGGGACGGACGCCCGCGTGCGCCACGACGTCCAGCTCGGCAAGTTCGCCATCCAGCCCGAGCAGCGGACTGACCGCGACATCGTCGTCGGCACCGGCGCGGCCGAGATCGACGTCGAAGTGGTGATGGGTGCGGTCACGGTGGTAACGCCCAAATGACCGATCACGAGCACATCCCGCCGGGCGACTGCCCGGTGTGCGGAAACCGGCTCAACATCACGCAGCTGGGCTGCCAGGCCTGCGGAACCGCGCTCACCGGCCTGTTCACCTCGTGCCCGTACTGCTCGCTGGGCGATCAGGACCGGAAAATCCTTCGCACGTTCCTGGTCTCGCGAGGCAACATGAGAGAGCTCGCCCGGGAACTCGGAGTCAGCTACCCGACGGCGCGGCAGCGGTTCGCCGAGTTGCTGGTTCGGCTCGGCATCGAGAGCTTTGACGGGGAGGGAAGTGGCGACGACCGCCCCGCCGAATGGGAGGAAACGGGCGACCGCGAGGACGTCCTGCGCCGGCTCGCGACCGGCGAGCTCGACCTGAACGAGGCCGAGGCACTGCTGCGTCAACGGTGACGGAGCGGTCTGTCCACCCTCTGCAAACGACTTGAGGCTGACGCAGCGTCAACCTCTACGCTTCCGAAGGCCACTTGAAACATTGGATTGGGGATCCATCGTGAATGCCATCACTGCCGAAGGTCTGGTCAAGACCTTCGGGTCAGGCGACAAGGCCGTGCACGCGGTAGCGGGCATCGACCTCGTTGTGCCGAAGGGCCAGGTCGTGGGCTTGCTTGGGCCGAACGGCGCGGGCAAAACCACAACTGTCCGAATGCTCACGACCCTGCTGCGGCCCGACGCCGGCCGGGCGGTCGTGGCGGGGCACGACGTCGTCGCAGAGCCGCAAGCCGTCCGGGCCAACATCGGCCTGTCCGGCCAATTCGCCGCCGTCGATGAAAACCTGACCGGCCGCGAGAACCTGTGGCTGTTCGGCCGGCTCTACCAGCTCACGAGCCAGCAGGCGACCAAGCGTGCGGCGGAACTGCTCGAGCAGTTCGCGCTGACCGACGCGGCTGACCGCCCGGCGAAGACGTACTCCGGCGGTATGCGCCGCCGCCTCGACCTCGCCGGCAGCCTGATCGTTCACCCCGAGGTGCTGTTCCTGGACGAGCCGACCACGGGCCTCGACCCGAGCAGCCGGCTCGATCTCTGGGACGTCATCCGGGACCGGGTCCAGGAAGGGTCGACGATCCTGCTGACGACGCAGTACCTCGAAGAGGCCGACGCTCTAGCCGACCGCATCGTTGTGATCGACAAGGGCGAGATCATCGCCGAGGGCACGGCCGATGAGCTCAAGGCACAGGTCGGCGGCGACCGGATCGAGGTCATCGTGCACGAGGGGGCGTCGCTGGCCGACGCCGAGACGATCATGCAAAGGGGCAGCGACGGCCAGGCGGTCGTGGACGAGCACATGCGCAAGATCACCGTCCCTACGTCGAACGGCTCGAAGGGCCTGGTGCTCGTTATCCGCGACCTCGATGACGCCGGCATCGACATTGACGACATCGCGCTGCGGCGGCCGTCGCTCGACGACGTATTCCTGAAGCTGACCGGCCACCGCGCCGAGGAGATTCCAGAACTGGAGGAAGCCAAGTGACGACCACCGAGTTGCAGCGTGCGGACGCCGGCTCTGTCCCGACCGGCGGGTTGAGTCAGGCGTTCCGTGACACGATGTCGATCGCCTGGCGCAACGTTCGTGGTGGCCTGCGGGTGCCCGACAACCAGATCTACATGTTCATCCAGCCGATCATGTTCGTCGTGCTGTTTGCGTATGTGTTCGGCGGGGCGATCCAAGCCCCCGGGGTGAACTATCGCGAGTACCTGATGGCCGGCATCTTCGCCCAGACCATGGCGTTCGCGGTGGCGCCGGCCAGCGTCGGGCTCTCGGACGACATGCACAAGGGACTGATCGACCGGTTCCGCTCGTTGCCGATGGCGCGGTCCGCGGTGATCGCCGGCCGGGTGGTCTCTGACCTGGCGAATCAGCTCGTCGTGCTGGTCATCATGATGGTGTGCGGCCTGATCGTCGGCTGGCGGGTGCACAACGGCGCCCTGCCGTTCGTCGGCGGAGTCCTGCTGTTGCTGGGGTTCGCGTTCGCCATGCTGTGGGTGGGCGCGTTCATCGGGCTGTCGGTCGGTAACCCGCAGGTCGCGGCTTCGGCCGGGCTGATCTGGCTGTTCCCGGTCGTGTTCATGTCGAACGCGTTCGTGCCTCCCGAGACCATGCCGACCGTGGTGCAGACGATTGCGGAGTGGAACCCGATCAGTGCGATGGTCGCCGGCGCGCGGGAACTGTTCGGCAATCAGAGCATCATCGAGTCCGAGGCATGGCCGATGCAGAACCCAGTGCCAGCGGCGATCCTCTGGTGCGCGCTGATCATCGCGATCTTCGCCCCGCTCGCGATCAACAAGTACAAGAAGGCGGCCACCAAGTAGCCACCACGTCACCCCGGGCCCGTTCGATCACGTTCGGCAGGCGGCCCGACGTACCTACAGGTCTGCATGCCTGTGGCTACGTCGCTAACCCTGCCGAACGTGATCGAACGGCAAAGGGGTAAATCAGGCGCCGTAGGGCTTCGTGCTGACGATCTCGACCTTGACCGTGGCCCCGGTCGGAGTCTCGTAGGAGACGGTGTCGCCGACCCGCTTGCCGTTGATGGCCTGACCCAGGGGCGACTGCGGCGAGTAGACCTCGATGTCAACCGTCTCGTCGAGGGCGAGCAGCTCACGCGAGCCGAGCAGGAACGTCTCGGTCTCGTCGTCACCCGCGAACCGGATCTCGACCGTCATGCCGGGCTCGACGACACCGTCGTCCGGCGGAGCCTCGCCGACCTTCGCCCGCTGCAGCAGCTGCTGCAGCTGGCGGATGCGAGCCTCCTGATGCCCCTGCTGCTCCTTCGCCGCGTGGTACCCGCCGTTCTCAGACAGGTCACCCTCGGCTCGCGCCGCTTCGATCCGCTTGGCGACCTCGGTGCGAGCGGGGCCCATCAGGTGGTCGAGTTCGGCGCGAAGGCGGTCGTGCGCCTCTTGGGTCAGCCAGGCGACGTTCTCGGTCACGGCATCTGCTCCTTGGCTTGTCGTATTTCGCGAGCGCACTCAAAGGTGCGCTCATCCACCGGACTCACGCCCGGATCGGTGCATGGGTGAAACAATTAGGCTAGCAAGACGATCGCCAGAAGGCGATAATCGCAGGTCAGCCCCCGTTCGCAGGCTCGCAGCCGCGCACCGACACGGCCACTGCGTCACCCTGAAGCGGGATTGTGACGTCCACCACGCTTCGCCGCTCCGGGCTTGCCGGGACGACCAGCTCAGTCTGCC
>JASLBX010000586.1 GCA_030146385.1 Jiangellaceae bacterium
CGGCACATCACCAGGCGCGCGCTGGTGGTACGGCACCCATATGCCTGCTGAACGTGATCAACCGGAAGTAGGCTGGGGGCTTACTTTCTGGCGGCGAGTACGAGGTTGGAGCCCGTGTCCGCCACCAGTGCCGCGTCACGGAACCCGGCTTGCGTAAGCAGGTCGATGCGCTTGGTCGGGCCTCCCAGCGTGCCGAGGCCGTAGCGGCCGGGCTGGGCGAGCGAACCGGGAGTGCACAGCGACGTCGATGCCGAGTAGTCGATGCGCAGCGCGGGGTTGCCAATGCCGTCCTCGAGTCGGTCGATCGACCACGGCTCGACGGCCACCACGATGCCGCCTTCGGCCAGCACGTCATACGCCCGGCGGAGCGCGGCCGGCGGGTCGCCCATGTCATGCAGCGCGTCGAAGTACACGACGACGTCGTACGGCCCTGGCCCGATCTCGGCAGCGTCGGCCACGCGCAACGTGACGTTCTCCGGGCTTCCCGCCTCGATCGCCGCGGCGCGAGCGGATGCGATCGAGGGCTCGTGCAGGTCGAAGCCGGTGACGGTGGACGCTGGCCACGTCCTGCCGATGAGCAGGGTCGCGAAGCCCTGGCCGCACCCGACGTCGGCCACCCGAGCGCCGCGTTCCAGCGCTGGGACGAGCCCCGGCACCGCTGGGAACCAATTGGCGGCCAGCTCGTTGGTGTATGCGGTCCGGAAGAACCGCTGCACACCATCGAAGAGGCAATCCGGGAACGCGTCCAACGGGACGGCCCCGTCGGTGCGGAACGCGGTCTCGAGCCGGTCGAGCATCAGAAACTGCCCGACGATGACCTCCGCAGCGCCGATGAGGTAGGCGGGCGAGTCGACCAGCGACAATGCAGCGGCGTGTGCGTCGGGAAGCTCGTACGTCTTAGCGGCCGGATCGTAGATCACGTACTCGGACACCGTCTGCGAGGCGAGCCACTCGGTCACCAGGCGCGGGTACAGGCCCGTCTTGGCGGCCAGGTCTTCAGCGGTCACCGGGCCGGCGCCGGTCATGGCCTCGTACAGGCCGAGCCGGTCACCGATGACGGTCATGACCGTGCTCGCCGCGCTGGCGAGATCGTTGACGAACCGTTCGAGGAAGGCCTCGGCGGCGGCTTCGTCGTCTGCGGGTGCGGTGAGATTCTCTGCTGTGGTCGTCATGGCATCGACGATGCGGGACGCCGCTTGCCGGTCGGTTGCTGCGCGCTTGTCGGCCGGTTGTCGATACGTGCTCGCCGGGTCAGCTGTGTGCGGCCAGCGCCGCCAACGCGTCGTTGACCACGCCGGTGCGGTTCGGCGGCACGGACGCCGGTGGCCGCGGCCCGCGGCGGTCGGCGATCTGCGCCCACAGTCGCTGGTGGCGCTCGCGGTCCGCGTCGAGCACGGCGGGTGCGAGCGGATCGACGTCGCCAGCGGCAAGGATGTTCGCCGCGGTCTCATAGTCGCCGAGCGCGACGAGCAACTCCGCGGCGAGCCGAAGCGCGATCCACAACTGCGGCCACATGCCGAGTGCCCGCAGGTCATCGATCAAGCCACGGCACGCTGCGGCCGCTTCGACATGCCGGCCCAGACGGACGAGCACCGCGGCTCGCCCGACCGCTGCGATGGATCGGTTATACGTATGGCCGCGGGCGTCACTCTGCCGGTACGCACGGTCGAACTCGTCCAGAGCAGCGACCGGGTCAGTGCCGGCGACAACCTCACCACGGGTGAAGGTCATGAACCCGTCGAGCGGCTCGATCGCGGCGATCAACTCGGCCTCCTGCTCCAGCCAACGCGTAGCCGACTCGTGGTTCCCGGAGTACTCGTTGATCAGAGCCGCTCCGCACACCCCTGAGGCGGCGACCCACGGCGGTGCGTTCGAGTCCTTCCGTAGCGCCACGGCATCGGCCTCCACGCCGGCGACATCGCCGATGAACATGCGGTTGGCTAACCGGAAGAGCCGCGCCAGCCACAGCAGTTCGTGGTCGGCCGGCAGCGTATCGATCGCGGCCGACAGCAGGCGGTCGGCCCCAACTGCCTCACCGGAGATCCACAAGGCCACGCCGGACGCCGCTGCACGCAAGGCAGCCGTCTCGACGAGGTTGGTGGGATCCGCCGGGGCCAAACGCCGGAGCGCATCGATCAGGGTGAGCTTCGGCGCATCCGAGACCGCGAAGGCGACGGGCAGTCCGATCTGGACGGCCAGCTCCCAACGGCTGTGGTCAGCCGTCCACGACAGCGCGTGGTGCAGGTTCCCTGCCTCACGGTGCAGCAACGCGGTCGCCTCCGTCGACCGATCCCGCTGCGCGGTGAAGATGGCTGACGCTACGTCACGGCACCAATTGGCGTGATCGAGATTCGCCGCCTCGACCTCTGGAGGAGCCAGGTGGGCACGGCACACGTGGCGCACCGTCTCCAGCATGTAGTAGCGCGGCGGGCTCTGGGTCAGATCGGCACTGATCAGCGAAGCTCCGACGAGCTCGGCGAGCAGCGCTTCGGGATTCCTGACCGCGGACGGCGCCAGGTGATGCACAGCGTCCAGACTGAACCCGCTACGGCATACCGACAACCTGTTGAGGAGGGCCAGCGCGTCCGGATCGAGCAAGCGGCAAGACCACTCGACGGTCGCGGACACCGCATTCACCCGATGTCCACCACGGGCCGGCTCGAGCACGTCGAGCCCGGCCGTGAGCCGGTCGCGCAGCTGGGCGAGCCCGAAGACAGATTCCCGCCTGGCGGCCAGTTCCACCGCCAGGGGCAACCCGTCGAGCCGACTACAGACCTCGGCCACCAGCCGCCGCTCTGTGTCGGACGGGTCGAAGCCGGACCGGAGCAGCGCCGCCCGATCGCAGAACAGCGCGATCTGGTCGGCCTCAGGCAGCGGCCCGAGGTTCAGCACGCGCTCACCCGGGACGCCGAGCCGCTGCCGCGACGTCGCCAGCACGCGCAACGCTGGACACCGGCCGGTCAGGTCCGTGACAAGCTCGCCGACGGCGGCGATCAGGTGTTCGCAGTTGTCCAGCGTGAGCACCGCGGCCTCGGCACCGATGCGGTCGGCGATCGCCGCAGCACTCCCCTCCGGAGCCGCGCGGAGTCCGAGAGCCGCCGCCACGACGATCGCAACCTGCGCAGAGTCGGAGAACTCCGCCAGCTCAACCTGCCAGGCGGTGTGCGGCACGCTACCGCGGGCCAGGAACTCGCGGGTCAGGCGCGTCTTGCCGACTCCGCCTGGGCCGATGACGGTGACGACTCGGTGTGTGGCCAGCGCGTCCGACAGGTCGCGGAGCTCACGCACGCGCCCGATGAAGCGGTCAGCCGGCGGGCTCGGAGGCGAAGGACCGAACTCCGGGCGTGACACGTCTGCAGGAGGTGGGACGTCCGCCGGCCGTGACGTGTCTGTCCGCCCTCCTGCGTCGGACGGTGATGGCGTGCCGGCCGGCGCGGGAGTGCTGACGGACACCGGCCCGTTTAGCGCAGGGTCGCCGGTCAAGATCTGCTGGCGCAGCGCGGCGAAGCCCGGGCCAGGGTCCAACCCCAGCTCTTCGGCCAGCCGCTGCCCGAACGCATCAGCCACCGCCAGCGCTTCGGTGGTATGCCCGGCCTGGTGGTGGGCCCGCATCAGCAACGCGTGAGCGCCCTCGGCCAGCGGGTCCGCGGCCGCGGCCTGCTCCAGCTCGGGCAGCACTTCCTTGTGGTGCCCCGCCGCCAGCCGCAGTTCGAACCATTCCTCCCGCAACTGCCGGTGCCACTCCATCAGCTTCGCTCGCTCCGGCCCGAACGCCAGCCACTGCCCGAGATCGGATAGCGGATCACCACGCCACAGGCCGAGCGCCGTGCCCAGAACCTCCGCGGCAGCTGCAGGATCGGCCGCCGCAATCGCCCTCGCCTCCCGCACGAGCCGCTCCGTCCGCTCGATGTCAAGCTCGTCGGCCGCGAGGACGAGCCGGTATCCCGCCGGCTCGCGGACGATCCGATCGCCACCAATGACCCGCCGCAGGCGCGACACGTAACTGTGCAGGTTGCCGACCGAGTTGGCCGGAGGCTCGGCGTCCCACAATGTGTCGATCAAGGCGTCCACTGACACGACCCGTCCTCTGGCGAGAGTAAGTGCAGCGAGGACGATCCGCTGCGGCGTGCTCGACAGCGGAAGTACCTCCCCGGCACGCCGCAGCAGCACCGGGCCCAACAGGGCTACCTCGATCCGCACATCCGCCACATCCGACATTCTCTGTGATCAACCCTCGAACGAGCACGTCCATCGCCTCTGCAGGTGCGGCCACCCCGAAAGAACTTGCATGCTGCGCGCATCTTCGATATTGCTTGCAGGGTGCAACCAATTGTTCGCGCCACGCAGGAGGACGAGCTCAGCGCCGCCCTCATCCGGGTCCTGCGGCAGATCAAGTCGCTCGTCGGTGCAGACACCGCGGTCGTGCCTTGCCTGGGCGCGCTCATGCGCGGCGGTCCAATGCGCGTGTCGGCGCTTGCGGCCGAACTCGGCCTCGACGTGTCCACGGCCAGCCGGCATGTCAGCCGCCTGGAGGCCGACGGCCTGATCGCGAGAACGCCCGATCCTTCCGATCAGCGCGCCACGAAGCTCGCTCTCAAACCCGCCGGCGTCGAACGGATGGACGCACACCTGCGCCATCGCGCCGAGGTGCTGCGCGCGGCGACGAAGTCCTGGCCGGAGACGGACGTCGCCACACTCATCGAGCTGATCAACCGGCTGGCCGACGACATCAACACAGCCACGGCACACGAGGAGAAAGTGTGACCAACCCGCAAGCGCCTGCTGACCACGGCTATCTGTCGCATCGGCAGATCCTGATCGTCCTCGGTGGCCTGCTGGCCGGGATGTTCCTCGCCGCGCTCGACATGAGCATCGTGGGGACGGCGCTGCCGCGCATCGTTAGCGACCTCGGCGGGCTGAACCATCTGTCCTGGGTCGTGACGGCGTATCTGCTCACGTCGACGGCGTCCACTCCCTTGTGGGGCAAGATCTCGGACCTTTACGGCCGCCGGCCGATGTTCCAGACCGCCATCAGCGTCTTCGTCGCCGGCTCCGTGCTCTCCGCGATGGCACAATCCATGCCGATGCTGATCGGCGGACGGGCGATCCAGGGCATAGGCGCGGGCGGCCTGATGGCCCTGGCCCTGTCGATCGTTGGGGACGTGATCCCGCCCCGTGAGCGTGGGCGGTACCAGGGCTACTTCGGCGCGGTGTTCGGATTCTCCTCGGTGAGCGGGCCGCTGGTCGGTGGCTGGTTCACCGACGGGCCTGGCTGGCAGTGGATTTTCTGGATCAACGTACCGATTGGCATGGCTGCGTTGATCACCACCTCGATCGCGCTCCGGTCGATGCCGAAGATCCGGCGCGAGCACAAGATCGACTACCTCGGCGCCGCAGTGATCGTCGCGTCGGTCACCGCAATCTTGCTTTACACGGCGTGGGCGGGTAACGCGTACGGCTGGACCGATCCATTCTCGCTGGCATTGCTGGCCGGCGGTGTGCTCCTGGCCTGGTTGTTCGTCTGGGTGGAGTCCCGCGCCGAGGAGCCGATCATCCCACTGCGGCTGTTCCGGAATCGGGTCTTCAGCCCCACTGTGGC
>JASLBX010000014.1 GCA_030146385.1 Jiangellaceae bacterium
CGTGAAGCCACCGTCGAAGATCCAGATTTCCACCTCGCCTTCAGGGTCGATCCCCAACGGGTTGTCGGCGTCGTCCGACGGGGCTTCAGCCTCAGCCGCGGCCCCGTCATCATCCGGCTCTTCGTCGCCGCCACCGGTGGCGCATGCGGCTAGTGGGCCGGCGGCGAGGCCGGTGAGGGCGACGCTTTGGAGGAACGTACGGCGAGTGGCCGTACCATGAGCAGTGCTCTTCGACATGTCATTCCCTTCTGCTGAGTTTGTGGTGCGGACGTGCGGACTGGCGTCTGGACAGTTGGATTCACCTCTCCGGCATCACACCTCCGCGATGGCCACTAACCGCCTCGGCGGTAGCTCGCAAGGCCTCGCCCGTCGTCTCGTAGCGACGCTGGGCGACGGCGACGTAGATCAGGTCCAGGACGATCAGCTGCGGGTGACGAGCCGCGAGCGCGTCCGGCCGGAACGTCGTCTCATGAATGGCCGTGGTCAGGATGATGTCCGCGACCTCGGCCAACGGCGAGTTCGGGAAGCTGGTGAGGGCCACGGTCGTGGTGCCTCTGCTGCCCGCGGTCGAGAGCATCTCGACCGTCTCGTAGGTGGTGCCGGAGTGCGACACGGCGATCGCCACGTCGTCCGGAGTAAGAAGCGCCGCACTCGTCAGGCCCGAGTGGACGTCGCTCCACGACCAGGTCGGGACGCCGATCCGGTGCAGGCACAGCTGCATCTCGCCAGCGACCAGGGCACTACCGCCGATGCCGTACACCTCGACCCGGCCGGCGCGGGTGATGGCCTCGGCTGCCTTCTCGACCTCGGCGAGGTCGAGCCCGGCGGCGGTCTCCTGGATGGCCCGGATATCCGCAGTCGTGATCATGCTGAGCACTCGTTCCAGGGAGTCGTTCGGCATGATCTCCCTGCCGATGTCGATCTCCCAGCCGGCGACGGCGGACGAACGTCCCGTCTCCTCAGCCATCGCCAACCGCAAGTCGGAGTAGCCGGGAAGGCCGAGCGCCCGGCAGAACCGGGTCACGGTCGCGGCCGACGTCCCGCTGCGCTCAGCCGTCTCGAGGATGGTTGCCCGGGCAACGACGGCCGGTGCCGAGAGGACCTGCTCGCCGACCCGTTGCAATGCGGCCGGCAGTTCCGGTAGGACAGAGCGGATCCGGGTGAGCACCGACTCGTCACCCGCCGGGCGGCCGGAATCGGGGGTCGCCTCCGGTGCCAGGTCTCGAGTCATAGGGAGGTCCCTTCGTGCAAGGGTGCGATTGGGCACCAGTTTCGGAGTATGGGGCCCGGGTCGCAGTGGTGAAAATTGTTTGCACGCAAAGGCCTGCTGTCAAGAGGTCTAGACGACTTCGCAAGGACTCGTTACTTTTCCGTCACCAAGTCCAGCCGCAGCTGTGGAGGTCAACTTCCATGATCAGCCGGCGAACCGGACGGGACGCATGCGGAACCGGAATGCCCGCCAGGCCGCATGCCTCAGCAAGCAAGTCGTCGTAAGCGATCTCCGCTGCCTTGAGGTGATGGCCCTTTGCCCACATCGCGTCGCCCTGCTCGAGCTCACGAATCTTGCAGGCGACACGGGACAGCCGCTCCTGAACCGACAGGCTCACGAACGGGTCGGGGGAAGAGTGCTTCCTGGTGCGACGCAGCATGGCTCCTCGTTGCCGATGCTACGCGCACGACTCCGCGCGAGGCCAACACAATTTGACGCGGTCATCTGTACGTCGCTATGGCCACGCGGACGGGATGGGACGGCGCCCGCCGAAGCCGTACTCGGGCCGGTGATACCAGGCCAGTTGGTCTTCGCCCTCGAGCCAGCACAGCAGGACGAGCTGGCCGTCGATCTCGGCGTGGAAGTCGACCAGCAACGGCGCCATGCCCTTGGGCTCAAGGCCGCGGCCGACGATCCATTCCATGATCTCGTGGACCCGTGCCTCTCCGGCCTTGTACTCGGCTGGCCCGCCAAGCGGGGACGGCTCGCCCTGCCGGATCGCGTCGGCCAGCTCAGTGGTGTCTGCGCGCAGAGCGATCAACTCGCGGGAAAGCTCGATCAGCTCGGGAAGCAGCGCTCGGGCCTCCGCCACCGTGTACGTCCGAAATGCCATCGTCAGGCTCCGTATCCGCCGCCACCGGGCGTCTCGACGACGAGCACATCATTCACGCCCGCGTCCGCCGAGCCGCAGCCGGGCAACTCCACGACGGAGCCGTCGGCCCGCTCGACCCGGTTGCTTCCCAGCGCACCCGGCTTGCCGCCGGCCAGCCCGTACGGCGGGACGCGCCGGTGGCCGGACAGGATGCTGACCGCCATCGGCTCGCGGAACCGCAACCGCCGGACTGCACCGTCGCCGCCACGCCAGCGGCCGTCCCCACCGCTAGCGCGCCGGATGGCGAAGCCGTCCACGAACACGGGAAACCGCCACTCCAGAACCTCGGGGTCGGTAAGGCGCGAGTTCGTCATGTGCGTCTGCACTACCGGCGCGCCGTCGAACCCGTCGCCCGCCCCTGAGCCCGAGCCGACGGTCTCGTAGTACTGATGGCGGTCGTTGCCGAACGTCACGTTGTTCATCGTCCCCGAGCCCTCGGCCTGCACGCCCAGCGTGGCGTAGAGCGCCCCGGTCACGGCTTGGGACGTCTCGACGTTGCCCGCAACGACGGCCGCGGGGTATTCGGGCGCCAGCATGCAACCGGGCGGGACGAGGATCCGCAGCGGCCGCAGGCAGCCGTCGTTGAGCGGGATGTCGTCCGCCAC
>JASLBX010000046.1 GCA_030146385.1 Jiangellaceae bacterium
CCGTGAGTACTTATCTGACCTCGACGGAGCTACCTCCGTCACCGTCGTCGTCGATCATGATCGAAACTGCGCCGGCCCGAGAGCCGGGCGTCTCCCGCGCGTATGACGTCCGCCGCCCCGTTCGCGGTCGAGCGCCACCCAGATCGTGTGCTCTCCGTCGGCCGCCGTCTCGAACACTGTCCCTGGCGTGGCGTCGTCCTCGGCACCGGGAACCGGGGTGCCAGCCGTCCACCCACCGTTCCTCCCCGCGCGGGATTAACAGGACGAAGGCATCGCTGGTGGCAACGCGACGCTGATCCGGCCGACCCACCCTCTACTGCACGCCGCTCACGATTCGGCGCGCTCGGTCATCCGGCGCGTCGGCGGCGGTCAGTGTCACGCCGTACACGTCCTTGAGCTGCTGGATCTTTGTCAGAGTCTCTGGTGAGAACGGCGAACTGCCTTCGAAGGCGTGCAGCGCGATGCCTTCGACCAGGTCGCCGAGTGACATGTCCAGGTATTCGGCCAGGCCCTTCAGCACCTTGAGCAGGTTCCGCTCGATGCGCAGCCCAGTCTGGACTCTGTCGGCTGTTACCATGGTAAAAATGTAGCAATCGGTAGCTCGGAGGCTACCGCTGGACCAGGGCAACGCCGATGAAGTCGCCTCGTTGTCAATACGGGAGGACGCGGCCGGACGGGGTCCGGAGATCCAGTTTTGGCTGTGGTGTTGTCCGGCTCGGTTTGCGGATCTGGACCTGGCGCATCGTAATCGCCCCCTTCCCTGCTACGACCTCCAGAGCTCGGCCAGCTCTGGGTTGATACGTCCCTTCAGCTACCTGTACTGACCGCTTGAGCGCGCAGGACTCATCGGCAAATGCGCCAGGCCCTCAGGGACGAAGCGGCCCGACCCTGAGGGATCGGCCGGGACGGAAGCAGGGATCTGATCAGGGTCGCTCCCGATGTCAAGGTGGACTTCGACGGCGAGGCTGCACACGTACACCTCGAATCCTGGCCATATGGCCGTCCTGAACACACCTACGAAAGAGGGACCTAATCGTGCTCAAGCGACTCGCGCGCGGGAGCGTCCAGCACCGCCGCCTCGTCGTGCTCGCCTGGTTCGTCGGCGTGGCGCCGCCCTGCTCGGGCTCGGCATCACCTTCGGCCGGCGAGAACAACACCGACTTCAGCCTGCCCCGGCACGGAGAGCCAGCAGGCAGCCGACCTGCTCGAAGCCGCCAACGGCGGAGAGGACCCGTTTGCCACCGGCCAGGTGGTGGCGACCGACCCATCGATCCGCGGTGGTGTCCACAATCCGAAGTCCAGACGCTCGTCGACGACCTGCTCGCCGACATCGCCGCCGAGGTGCCGTCCGGTGAAATCGACAGCCCGTATGCAACCGACGCGTACGGGCTGACGTCGCCGGACGGCACGGTCGCCTTTGCCGAAGTCAACCTCGGCGAAGGCAACGACAACGAGCTCACCGAGCGGATCGATGCCATCAAGGAGCTGCGCGATCAGTTCGAGGCGCCCGGCGTGGCACTCCGGCTCCGATAAGCGAATGTGGCTGACAGTCCGGTGCCATCATCGGCGTGCGCAAACCAGTGCAACCAGCGGTCCAGCCAGGCCAGACCCCGCCGACTCGAACTCAGCAGCACCCAACCCCGCGCCACCAGACTGTCAGACCCAAACGTGAAATGGACCCACATGAAACGTGAAGATCTTGATGTGCGCCATCAGGGACTCGAACCCCGAACCCGCTGATTAAGAGAGTGCTGATCGCAGCGTCATGTGGCCTCTACCTGCGACCTTGTTGACGGCATGGCTCGCTCCAGACGTGCCACGGCGCACGAATTGACATCATTTCGTGCCACGAACCGTGCCATGAAGTGCACTGCCACTTCGTCGGCCCAGTGCCTGTCCGGACCCTAATGGCTCGAATGTTGAATGCTCCCGCCCATGCTGGTGACAGGGCGGTGCCTGCATGCGACGACGCCGATTGTGGCAACGCGACCACCGAGTGTCATTTAGCCCAGAATGACGCTAGGGCTGTCGGTCGCCGACGATCGCCCTCGACAACTGCCGATCTGTCGCAGCTCCCACGTACGGTGGCCCAAGCAACCGACGGATGGGCTCCATTCTGCTGTGGAGGTAAAGCGATGCGCGTTGGAGGCGCCGACGACGCGGTCGGGGGCCTGCATCCCCGGGATCGCAGGTGTTCTCGGCGATGACCTGCTGACGGATTGTGCTTTGGCCGGACCCTCGTCGGATACGTCGGCTTGATGACAGTCGGCTGTCCACGCTTCGCTGCAACGAACGTGGGCTCGTGACCCTCCTCGCAAAATTCGTTAGGCCGCCCCGCCCGTGCCCCGCGCGCGTACAAAGAGGACGCTCGGCGCCGTCTGTCGGGCCAGGTCGGCACGCAAGGATGCCGTTGCAGATGCCCGAATGCATGAATGAGGTCGGCTGGTGAGCGATGAGACCGTTCGACGAGTCCGGTTCTACGGCGCTCATGACATGGCGACCGGGATGTACGTCGAGCGCGTGGCCGAGCTCATCGAGAAGTTCGACCCTGTGAACGTGCCGGAGTCGACGGCGGACATCATCGAGCTCCACAACGGTTCAGCAGTACATCGAGAACGACTTCCTGCCGCACTCCTACACGGCTGAGCAGCGCGACCTCGTAAAGTCCCTCGTCCCGAAGATCCGTGGTGTCGTGGCTAGGTTCTTCTCCACGATCGACGACTTCAACTGCGCATCCCTCGTCGCGGACATCAACTACGACTACCGCGCGGACCTTCTGGAACTGCTCGGTCGGAACAAAGCGTTCGAGCGATGCGACCCAGCGACCATGCTCAACGCCCTCCAGGACGCAGGCGTCCACCTCGGCGAGATGCTCGCGTGCAAGAAGCTCGTGGTCGCGTACGACACCGAGATGCGCGATCAGCTGCTCGCCTCACCACGGAACGCGGAGCACCTGGTACGCAAGTACTTGCAGCGGGACACTCCGGGCGACGTCTACCTGCCTGCGAGCTTCACGCCGAGCGATGCCCGTGATCTGCTTGAGCGATACGTCGACAGTTCGGAAGCGAACCCCAACTACGTCGGGCTGATCGAGACCGCTTCCGCCAA
>JASLBX010000052.1 GCA_030146385.1 Jiangellaceae bacterium
GGGCGGCGGACCGCGGTGAACAGCCGGGCGTCCTCGCCGGAGAGCCCGACGGCGAACGGGCCGTGCTGGTTGATCAGCCCGACCAGCTCACGGCCGACCTGACCGACGAGAACCATCCGGACGACGTCCATCGTCTCGGGGGTCGTGACGCGCAGACCGCCGCGAAACTCGGTGGCGATGCCGAGCTTGTCGAACATCGCCGAGATCTGCGGGCCGCCGCCGTGCACGACGACGGGCTTGAGCCCGGCCAGGCGCAGGAACACAACATCGTTCGCGAACGCGCGCTTTAGGTCATCATCGAGCATGGCGTTGCCGCCGTATTTGATGACGACGATCGTCCCGTGGAACCGCTTTAGCCAGGGCAGCGCCTCAATGAGGGTGGCCGCCTTGCCGAGCGCGACGCTGTGGTCAATGAGTGTTGTCATGTCGAGTAAGCCGAGTTCTCGTGCACGTAGTCGTGGGTCAGGTCGGTGGTCAGGACGGTCGCCTCGTGCGCCCCGGCCTTGAGGTCGATCGTCACCGTGACGTCCCTCCCGGACAGGTCGACCTTGTCGCGCGGCTCGGCGGGCCCGGCGCCACCGTCGCGGCAGACCCATATGCCGTTCATCGCGACATCCACGGCGGTCGGATCGAAGGCCGCGTCCGTCGTGCCGATCGCGGCCAGGACGCGGCCCCAGTTCGGGTCGCCGCCGAAGACGGCGCACTTGAACAGGTTGCTGCGGGCCACCGACCGCGCGGCGGTCAGGGCGTCATCCTCGCTTGCGGCGTTGATGACGGTAATGGCGATCTTGTGCTGCGCCCCCTCCGCGTCCGACCACAGCTGGCGGGCCAGGTCGGCACACAGCGCGGTGACCGCCTCGGTGAGCTCGGCCTGGGTCGGCGTGATGTTGGACGCTCCACTGCTCAGCAGTAGGACGGTGTCGTTGGTCGACATGCAGCCGTCGGTGTCGAGCCGGTCGAAGGTGACCCTCGTCGCCTGCCGGAGCGCCCGGTCGAGGGTGGGTGCGTCCGCGACGGCGTCCGTGGTGATAACGACGAGCATGGTGGCCAGGGCTGGCGCCAGCATGCCCGCACCCTTGGCCATGCCGCCCACCGTCCAGCCGTTGCCGGTGACGGTGGCCTGCTTCTTCCGTCTGTCGGTGGTCATGATGGCTTCGGTGGCGGCCAGACCGCCGTCGGCGGCGAGCGCTTTGGCAGCCGCTTGGATTCCGTCCGTGAGCTTGTTCCGGTCGAGCTGCTCGCCGATCAGCCCGGTCGAGCAGACCGCGACGTCGATGGCGCCAGTGCCGATCAGTTCGGCCACGAGCTCGGCGCTGGCGTGCGTGGTCTTGAACCCCTCCGGCCCGGTGTAGCAATTTGCTCCGCCGGAGTTGAGCACGATCGCGGCCAGGCTTCCGTCCGCGATCACCCGCTCGCTCCACAACACCGGGTTCGCCTTGCAGCGGTTGGCGGTGAAGACGGCCGCGGCATCGTGTCGGGGTCCGTCGTTGACGACGAGCGCCACGTCTGGCTTGGCGCTCGGCTTGAGACCGGCCGTGGCCCCGCTGGCCCGAAACCCGGCTGGAGCTGTAACGCTCATGGCGCGACTCCGTTCACGGTGAGCCCGAGAGTCTCGTCCATGCCCAGGGCGATGTTGGCGGAGTGGATGGCGGCTCCGGCCGTACCCTTCACCAGGTTGTCGATCGCGGCGACGGCGGCGACGCGACCAGCCCGCTCGTCGACGGTTACCTGCACGTGTGCGCTGTTCGATCCGGTCACCGACGCGGTCGCGGGCCAACGTCCGTCCGGCAGCAGGTGGACGAACGGCTCGTCGGTGTACGCGGCCCGCCACGCTTTCCGGACCTGTGCGGCGTCCGTCCCATCGGTGAGCCGCGCCGTCGTCGTTGCCAGAATTCCGCGGGCCATCGGCACAAGCATGGGGGTGAACGAGATGCTCACCGGGGCGCCAGCCGCGGCCGACAGGTTCTGCTCGATCTCCGGGATGTGGCGGTGCACTCCACCGACTGCGTATGGGCTGGCCGATCCCATGATCTCGCTGGCCAGCAGGTGCGGCTTGAGCGCCTTGCCGGCGCCGGACGTCCCGCAGGCGAGTACAGCAACCAGGTCGGCCGGCTCGATCACACCGGCGGCCAGGCCGGGCCCGAGCGCGAGACTCACCGCCGTGACGTTGCAGCCGGGGACGGCGATCCGCCGGGCGCCTGCGAGCGCGTCCCGCTGCTTCACCCACCCGTAATCATCGGCACTTCCAGTGTTATGTGCGCGGGAACTGCCGATGATCAGCGGAGCTGTGACCAGCTCGGGAAGCCCGTACGGCCAGGCCCCGGCGTGAGCGCCACCGTAGAACTCCGTCCAGGCTGCCGCGTCCTTCAACCGGTGATCCGCGCCGCAGTCGACGACGAGCACGTCATCATCCAGCTCTGCGGCCAGCGCGCCGGATGCTCCGTGCGGGAGCGCGACGAAGACCACGTCGTGCCCCGCGAGCTCAGCCGTTGACGTCGGCGCCAGCACGCGCTCGCCGAGCTCGGGGAGATGCGGTTGGTGTTTACCGAGGCGCGAGCCGGCGTTGCCGTGTGCGGTGACCGCTCCGATCTCGAACTCAGGGTGCTGCAACAGCAGGCGCAACAGTTCGCCTCCGGCGTAGCCGCTCGCACCCGCTACCGCCGCTCGCATTCCCATAGTGCATGAGTATGCACAGATCGGAAACTCTATGCAACTCGGCTATTGCAGCTCGTGATCACTGAGCAGGGTGAACCGAAAGCCCCGGTCGCGCAGTCCGGGTAGTGCCGCGCGCACGCCGTCAAGCGTCCCGCTATCGGGATGGTTCATGTGGAGCAGGACGATAGAACCCGGCTGGACCCGCTCAAGCTCCGCGGTGACCTGCGCGGCGGTGAATGTGGCGCCGCCATCGCCCAGCAGGTCTGAGCCGACCGGCACGAGGCCCAGGTCCTGGACGATTTGGACGGCGACTTCGTCGTAGTGCGCCGTCCCCGCTCTGAAGTAGACCGGGATCTCGCCGGTGCGCTCCTCGATCGCCTCCAGTCCCCCAGTGATCTCGTCGACCGCCTCGGCGGTGTTCGACGTCCCGGTGATTCCGTACGCGCTCTCACCGGTGACCGACAGTGGCCGGCATTGCGTGCCGTGGTTGGCGATCTCGAACTGTTCCTGGCTCGCGAGCTCCGCGAAAACGTCCTCGTTCGCCTCGATCCAGGTCCGCGTCACGAAGAGAGTCGCGGGGACCTCCTCGGCGACAAGGAACTCGATCAGGGCGGTGTCGTACCCGAGGCCGCCAGGGCCGGCACATGCGTCGAGTGTGATGGCGGCGATCTGCTCATCGGTATCGAGCCTGGTCCGGACTCCGGCGATGCTCTGACCCCACTCTGATGCGGTGATCGGGTATTGGCTCAGGTCCAGGACGTCCGGATCGCCCGGCTCGCCGGCTCCGTCCTCCGATGCGACGGTCGGCGGAGCGGAGGGAGTGGACGGTGAACCGGCCGGAGAAGGGGGTATCGTCCGGCCCGGCCCAACGAAGTTGGCCTCGGGCCAGACTTCGGTGTCCGAGCAGCCGGACACCACGAGCGCCACACATGCCGAGGCGATCAGAAACATGCGACGTCGCATCTGCGCCTTTCCGGTGCAGCCATGACGGGATGAAATCGCGTTGAAGATACCGGACCGGCGGCCGAATCATGGGAAGCCATGACGATCGAATGGACGCGGGCATGGAACGTGACCGGACTGCTCGCCGGTATCGCGGGATTCTTCAGCGAAGGCTGCCGCCAGCCGGATCCGCCCGGCCTGCCAACCCTCCGCGCCTTTCAGCGAGCCCAGCTGGAGGTCGTCCTAACGTGGTTGCAGAGGCGTACCGCGTGGCCGTGAGCGGCCGTCAGGCTACGGGGTCGTCGGCGCCGACCGGGGCTAGCCGGAGCACCCGGGCATCCGCGTCGATGATCGCCGCCCGGTTGTCCAGGAGCGACTCGACCGTGTCCACGCCGGCGCGGAAGAACCGCCCGCCGAGGTCGTCCAGCCGGCCGTCGCCGATCGCGGCGACCAGCTCGACCACCTTCTCCGGTGGCGTCCATTCCGTACGCCCGGTATGCATCGGCATCCCGGCGGTCATATCGGTCTGGACGACGCCCGGCGACACGTCGAAGGCCCGCACGCCGCGGTCACGAAACTGCGCGTCTATCTGGGAGGTGAACCGCGCCAGCGCGCCCTTGCCCACTGTGTAGCCGGTGTATACGGGACGGACACCGTGGGCGGCGCCGCTGTTGATGTTCACGATCCGTCCCTCCGGCGCCGACCATGGTGCGCAGCACGGCATGCGTCACGAGCATCGGACCCCGGACGTTCACCTCTACGACGCGCCAGGTCTCGTCCACATCGACGGACGAGAAATCCGCCTCTGTCGATTCGATGATTCCGGCATTGTTGACCAGCAGGTTGATGCCGCCGAGCTCCGCAGCCACGGCGTGAACCGCTCGCTCGACGGCCGTCCGGTCGACGACGTCGGCGGTTGCCACGGACACCGCGACGCCATGTTCGCGACATTCGGCCGCCACAGCGTCGAGCGCCTCGCGATTCCGGGCCAGCAGGCCGACCGCCCAGCCGCGGCCGGCCAGGCCCACCGCTAGCTCCCGGCCGATGCCGCGGTTCGCGCCTGTGATGCGCGCGCGGGCCAATCGTGGTCATCCGTCCAAGCCTCCCGACGCCTGAACTAGCTGCGCAGCACCGCGCCGGTACGCTCCGCGGCGGCGGCGACAGCGGCGTCACGTGCGGCGGTGGTTTCCTCGACGGTCAGCGTCCGGTCCGGTGCCCGGAACCGCAGGGCGTACGCCAGCGACCGCCGTCCCTCGCCTACCTGCGGCCCCTCGTAGACGTCGAAGAGGCGCAGTGACTCAAGCAACTCACCAGCGCCGCCCCGCAGCGCCGCCTCGACGTCGGAGGCCGGGACGGACGACTCCACGACGAGCGCGACGTCCTGTGTGGCGACCGGGAACGCCGACACAGACGGCGCCTGGACGGGCTCATCGACGGCGCCCAACCGGTCGAGCTCGAGCTCCATTGCGCACGTGCGCGGCGGCAGTCCCAGCGCCTCGACCGCGCGGGGGTGAAGCTCTCCGGCATGGCCGACGAGTGTCTCGCCGACATACAGCGCGGCACACCGGCCCGGATGCCACGGAGCATGCTCGTCGCGGCGCACGGTCAGGTCGACATCGGCCGCGTCGGCGACCACCTGTGCCGCGTGCACCGCGTCCGCCCACGACACCGTGCGCGCCCGGCCCCACCAGCCGGCGGGCTCGCGGTTGCCGCACAACGCCACCGCGATCCGCCGCGGCTGGCCGGGCAGCGCCGCCTCGAGGGCAGCCACGTCGGAGTCGCTCGGGCGTCGATCAACCGGCAGGCGGGGCGGCACGGGAAGGGGATCGGGGCCGGGACGGAACACCAGGCCGGACTCGTAGATGGCCACGTCGGTCATGCCGCGGCCGACGTTGCGCCGCAGCGTGGCCAGCAGGCCGGGCAGCAGTGTTGTGCGCAGGTACGGCTGCTCGTCCGAGATCGGGTTGGCCAGCCGCAGGACCTGCCGGCGAGCGTCGTCCTCTGGCAGTTGCAGCGCATCGAGCTCGGCGTTTCCGATGAACGGGTACGCCGGGGCCTCGACGTAGCCCGCAGCCGCGATGGCGCGCTCGATCCGCCGCCGCACCCGCTGCCCGAACGTGATGCCGCGCCCGGCCGGGGCCACCGGCAGGACGGACGGGATCGCGTCGTAGCCGTGCAATCTGGCGACCTCCTCGACCAAGTCGTACGGATCGGTGAGGTCGGGCCGCCACGTCGGCGGGACGACGGTGAGGCGACCACCGTTGGCCGGGGTGACCCTCGCGCCAATGGCCGCGAGCCGGCGGGCAACCTCCTCGGTGCTGTACTCGACGCCCACGACGCGGGTCGGCAAAGACGCGTCGATCTCCACTCGACCAGGCACCGGAACCGAGCCGACCAGCGTCCCGCCCGGCTCGACAGAGGCGCCGCCGAGCTCGGCGAGCAGGTCGACGACTCGCTGTGCGGCTGCGGCGGGCAGGGCCGGGTCGACGCCGCGCTCCCAGCGCTTGGCGCCCTCGGTCGGCAGCTTGTGCCGGCGGGCGGTGCGGGCCACTCCGGTGGCTTCGAAGTTCGCCGCCTCGATGACGATCTCGGTGGTGTTCGAGCCGAGTTCGGTCGTCGCGCCGCCCATCACGCCGGCGAGGCCGATCGGCCCGGAGTCGTCGGTGATGAGCAGGTCGTCCGCGTCCAGGTCGCGGACGATGTCGTCCAGCGTTGTCAGCTTCTCCCCCGGCCTCGCCCGGCGTACCACGATCGGGCCGGACAGCAGGGTGCGGTCGTACCCGTGGATCGGCTCGCCGAGCTCCAGCATCACGTAGTTGGTGATGTCGACCGCCAGCGACAGCGAGCGCATGCCGGCCAATTGGATCCGCCGCTGCATCCAGCGCGGCGACGGTGCCTCCGGGTTGAAGCCGGTCACCGTCCGGGCGGCGAACACCGGGCACCGGTCCGGGTCCTCGACGCGGACGGGATACCCCTCACCCTCGTAACTGACCTCGACGTCGGCCGGGTCGCGGAGCGGAAGGCCGTAGGCCGTCGCGACCTCGCGCGCGACACCACGGATCGACAGCGCGTACCCGCGGTCGGGGGTCACTGCGATGTCCAGCACGTCGTCCCGCAGGTGCAGGATTTCGATGGCGTCGTCGCCGGGAACGCCCTCGTCCACGCCGAGAACCATGATGCCGGTGTGGTCCTCGCCCAGGCCCAGCTCGCGGGCCGAACAGATCATGCCATCCGACACGTGCCCGTACGTCTTGCGCGCCGAGATGGTGAACCCACCCGGCAGGACGGCTCCGGGCAGCGACGCCACCACGAAGTCGTCGGCGTCGAAGTTTCGGGCGCCGCAGACGATGCCGCGCGGCTGGTCCTCCCCGACGTCCACCTGGCACCACCGGATGGTCTTGCCGTTCTTGTGGGTCTCCTCGGTGAACTCGAGCACCCGGCCGA
>JASLBX010000276.1 GCA_030146385.1 Jiangellaceae bacterium
GAGAACGCCGCGACGCTACGCAACGCAGAACGGCTACACCTCGTGCGTCTGGTCAACGGGATAAGCGATCTGGTCGTCGCCAGGGATTCGGTAGGCGGCGGCGAGGCGGTCCACCTCGCGACGCCCGGTCTCGATCCAACCCTTGTCGGCGGACGGATCGGCGACTTCTGCGGCTCGGTCGATCAGTCGGTCAAAGAGAATCAGCGCTATGGCCCGGCACTGCACTGCGTGTTTCCCCGAGAACGTGATGAGGTGCGGGTGCACGCCGGAATCAATGTCTTCCCGCATGGTGGCTGGCCGGTAGGACGACGACGGGTGCACAGCGCGACCCCGGAACTTGAACAACTCTTGTAGCAGCTGCTTGAGCTGACTCGTGAACTGAGGGCCAAGTTTGAGGTGATAGCGGAGTGTCTCAGCTACTTGCTTGTGACGGGGAGTCGGTCGCCGAGCCTCTTGGCGCCACTGGGCGGCGTTTGGGTGTTCTCCCAGTTCGCTCTTCACCACGTCGTAGATGCCGTCGAAGGCGAACGCGAAGGCGCACATCGCGACCATGGCATCTTGGAGTTCGCGACCGAGCAGGTCTGCCTTTTCTTGGTCGGGAAGGTCTGGGCTGAACTCTGATGCGGTTTCGTGGGCCCGCTTGGTGTGCTCGCAGCCGATTTCCAACCAGGTCGGCCAGAGGTCCAGTCGGAGATGCGGCACGAGGGGTGGCGATTCCAGCTTCCCGTCTTCCCCAATGGAGATCACGAGACTGCCCGCAGGAATGCGGAGGCTCATTCCCTGTATCACCAACACGCCAGGCACGTCGAAAACGATAACGCTGGAGGGACCTAGGCGACTGCTAACACGGCTAGGCCTGCGGTCCCCCCTCGCCCGGCGAGCACCGTGTCTGCCGTGAACTCGGCCGGTACGTCGAACACTCGGGCATCCAGCCAGGGTGCGGCAGGGCGTACTTGGTGCCACAAACGTTGACCTGGTGAGCGGCGCTCCCCGTCTGCCAGAGTCCGCTCACAGCCGCCGACCGGCCGGTAGGACGCGTGCGTACAACTGCGTCCGAAATCTTGTCCCAGCCTGCGGTTCAGACATTCCGCCGACACCGGGCGTCAGAGTAGTTTCGGCGTTGAGCGGCAGCGCCGCGGCATCCCGGGTCGGAGAGGAGCCCGAAGTGAGCGCCTTCGTGGTGGAGCTAAAGAACCAGCCGGGCGACCTCGCGGGTCTGTGCGAGGCGATGGCGGCGCGGGAGGTCAACCTCGTGCTGTGCGGGACGACGCACGGCGATGCCGGTACGGTCGGGTTCATCGCCGATGACGAGCCGGCCGCGCGGGCGGCGCTGGTGGGCGCGGGCATCGAGTTCGCCGAGCGCCCGGCGCTCAGCGTGCGCATGCAGAACCGGCCCGGCGCCGGCGCCGCTACATTCCGCAGGCTCGCCAACGCCAACGTCAACGTGGACCTGCTGCTCCCGGTCCGCATCTCCGATGAGCTGTTTTTCGCGGTGATCTGCGTTAATGACGTGGATGCGGCCCGCACAGCGCTGGGCGACCAGATCGTCGACTGACCAGGTATCCACGACTCGGAGCCGTGCGGAGACCGATGACCTGCTGCCAGCCAAGCCCGTAGACAACCGCACTCACATGCCGCGGGTCGGGCAGTCCTGCCGATGACGGGCCGTATGGGAGGGTGGAGACTGTGCCGATCCTTCCCGAGGAGCGTGACCCGCGACTGATTACGCTGCGGCGCGGGGGAACATTGACCGACGAGGACCACTACCTCTTGGCGGAATGGGCTGCACAGTGCGCCGAGCACGTCTTGCACCTGTTCGAGGAGGACAGCCAGGTGATACCCGGCCGCGAGACGCTATGGCTGTCATCTGTGCGTGGATCAGGGGCCAAGCACGGATGCGCGAGGCCCATCAAGCCGCCTCGCCGCGAATAGGGCTGCACGCGGGCTGAACGAGCCGGCGAAGTTCGCCGCGCTCTCAGCAGGGCAGGCCGTTGCTGTGGCTCATGTCGCGGCTCACAACCTGGGAGCTGCGGCCTACGCGATCAGGGCAGCGCGTGCTGCCGCCCCTGCGCCCGAGGCGGAGGCGGCAAGGCGGCGCGAACGCGACTGGCAGCGAGAACGGATCCCCGCTGCGGTTCGTGAACTCGTTCTTCACGATCAGCAGCGCCGAAACGAGAGCTGCTGGCAGGTCTTCGAAGACTGAGGGGTGTCTATCTCGCGCATTCCCGGTCCCGCGACAACGCAAGCGCACTCAGCCGCCGTCCGGGCGTTCACACTGGGACAGAGACCGCCAACTGGCTCGCACCGACACCGCGGCGCCAGAGGCCGAACACCGTTCACAACTGCCATGTCGCTGACACACCGCTCCGATGCGCCTACGGCAGGCAGCCATCAGCGATATCCGGAGCCGCCGTCCGCGGGCATCTGCAGCCGCACCGCGGGGCGGAAGGGATGCCCAGGTCACGATGCGTTGGGTGACCCTCGTCCCTCCCGAGTGGCCTCACCCTCAGATCGGGGCCGCTCCATGTCCCCGTGGGCTCTGACCGGGGCCCGCTGGGTCGGTGCGCCCGCTCAGTCGGGCGAGCTCAGGATCGGTTGCTTGAGGTCGAAGAATTCCGGCTCGCCGATGTTCAGCTCGTTCATCTCCTCCATCTGCGCCCGCAACTCGGGCGGAGGCTCCTTGCGCTCGCCCTCGCGGGCCTCGGCCTCGGAGGTGAAGTACATAACCATCGTGTAGGCGCCCTCGTCATGGCCGATCGCGACGCTGCCGATCACGTCGGGTCGGAACTCCGCCCACTTGTCGGCATCCTGGGTCATCAGTTGCTTGGCGCGCTCGGGGTCGCTGCCGCGGCCCTGCATTACCTGCACGAACCCAGCCTGGTCGGGGTCGCCGTGCACGTCGACGTCGACGTCGGTGCTATTGCGGAAGGTGGCCTCGCCGTCGAGCAGTTTCGCGGTCTCTGCCCACCACGCGT
>JASLBX010000278.1 GCA_030146385.1 Jiangellaceae bacterium
GCATCGGTGACCTCGATGGTGTCCTGCTAGCGCTAGAAGCTGACATCTCGGCGGACGGACCGGTCACCATGATCACGGCGGACCAGTCGCTAGCCGAGAACGCTGCCCTGGAGATCGTGCGCAGATACGGGTTGCGCACGCTCGACGCGCTGCACCTAGCGGTAGCTGACCTCTCTGCCCGGACCCTGGCTGGTGACGACGAGGAGATCGCCTTCGCTTCTCGGGACGACGCGCAGCGCGCCGCCGCGGAACACCTCGGCTTTGCGCCGATCTGACGGCAGGATTCGCACCGTGGACCGGATCGCTCTCCGCGCAGCTCGTCCCGAAGATGTGGACGCAGCCGTGCCACTCATCCACAGCTCCGGACCAGATGCATTCAACTACGTGTTCGGGCATGCCATGGGCTTCCTGCGTCGGGCCTACCTCGACGGCGCCGGCGAGTTCGGCTACCGGAACCAGACCGTCGCCGTGTCAAACGACAACGTGGTCGGAATCGGCGCCACCTACTCCGCAGATGTCGGCCCAGCCTTTACTGCTGCAGCCGCCCGTCAGATCCTGCGCCACTACGGCAGTCGGGCGCCCGGCGTCATAATGCGGGGGCTCCGGGCCGAACGGGTGGTACGTCCGCCCGGTAACGGCCTGCAATACATCGCTCATGTCGGCGTGGTGGAGTCGATGCGGAGCCGCGGGATAGGCCGTACGCTGGTCGAGCACTTCCTCGAGGTAGGACGGAAACGTGGTCGTCTCACGGCTGAGCTCGACGTCGCGGTGACCAATCCAGACGCCCAGCGACTGTACGAGCGCCTCGGGTTCCGGGTCACCGCCGAGCGAACGTCCACGCTTCGGAACGCCCACGGCTCGGTGCCCAACCACCGCCGGATGGCTCTCCGGCTGTAACGCGTAAGTGGGGCCGCGGCGAACCGCGACCCCACTCACGTTCACAACCTGCGGGTTACGGCGTGGCTCCTCCGCCTGGCGTCAAGCCCGTCCCGGCGTCAGCACCGAGCACCGGCTTGAGGATCACCAGGCCGTTGTTGCGATCGCTTCCGAGGACGTAGACCTCACCGTCGATGACGGTCGGGTACACGCCCCAGAAGTTGGTCGCAGCGGCCTGCGTGTTGCCGTTGGTGTCGAGCGTCGGCTCGCAGTCCGACTGGCCGTAGCAACCGATCCACTGGCCGGTCCACTCGAGGTTCGTCGGGTCACTCGCGTCCAGCGAGATCATCCCTTCCGAGTACCACGAGATCAACGCGATCTCTTCGAACTCCGTGCCCTCCGGACCCATCACGATGTTGTGCATCGTGTAGTCGCCGTCCAGCGGCGGGTCCTGGAACACCAGTGGCGTCGCGAAGGACGTGACTTCCTCGAACCTCTGGCCGCCACTCTCCGGCCGCGTGTCGATGACCCGCAGGTAGCCCCACCCATCGAAGACGGACTCGATGTTGAAGGTCGTGGTGCCTTCGGCAACCGCGGCTTCCATGGCCTCTCCGTCGGTCTGGCCCACGAAGAACCCGAAGAAGTCGTCGATTCCAGTGCCGCCCATCAGCACCAGCGAGTCACCGGCGTTGTTGTAGACCACCATGCCGGTGGCGCCCTGTGCCTTCGCGTTGTCGGCCTTGAGCTGGAAGGTGCAGTCACCGCGCGAGATCAGTGCGACCTTTCCGGCGAAGTCCACGCCGTTCGGGCTGCACAGTGTCCCGCCCGCGCTGACCAATTCCGCCGGCAGCGGGCTGTCCTCGTAGCTGGACAGCGGCGTCGTGAAGGCGCCCTCGGCGGCCGTCACCTCGACCGGGTCACCTGTGGGCGGGTTGTACGTCACTGCCGAGCGGTACGCCGAGAAGTCCTCGTCGCCCATCAGCACATAGCGACCGTCCTCGGTGGGAGCCGGCACCGCCACGTGGCTGTTGCCTTCCTCGCCGGTCGCCTCGCCCTCCGGGCCTTCGGTGTCGTAGTCGCTGTCACCGAGGAAGACCGGGTTCGCCGGGTCGGTCAGGTCGAGCAGGATCAGGCCCGCGTCCCAGTAGGACAGGTAGCCGATGACCTCGTCGGTGCCGTCTTTGTCGTGGTCGTGCTCCTCGACCCAGATGTCGTGGATGAACGTCGCAGCGAACGAGCCCAGGCCGTTCCAGCCCTGCGGGTCGGTCTCCTCATTCAGCCAGTCCGGCCAGCCGACTGCCGCCACCTCGACCGGGTTGGTGGGCTTGGTGACGTCCAGGATGCGGAAGTCGCGGACGTTGTCGTCATCGACCAGGCCGAGGTAGGTGCGGCCGTCCTGCTCCCAGAAGTAGGTGTTGTGGACGCCGAAGTTGGTGTCGGATCCCGACATGCCCTTGATGTAGGCCTTCTTCAGCAGCACCGGGTTCGCCGGGTCGGAAACGTCGTAAAGGACGATCCCTCCCTTGTTCTCCCGGCTGCCGCCGTCGCCGCGGGCCAGGAAACAGGGCTCCTGCGTGGCCGCCAGCAGGTCACCGCTGAACCACTCGTTATCCATCGACGTCACCTTCACGTCGTTGACCCGGGTGTTGGGCATCGACGCGAGGTTGCCGACGTACTCGGGGTTCTCCGGATCGCGGATGTCGACGATCCGCGTCCCGAACCGCGAGCAGTCCGGCTCGTAGAAGGTGCCGAGGTATGCGAAGCCCTCGTGCTCCCAGACGTCGGTTATCGAGCCGATGCCCGTGTCGACTTCGCCGTCGCCGTCGAAGTCGAACGTGAACGACGACACGTGCTCGAACCCGATCTCGCGGGCCGGCGGCCCGGATTCCTCGGGCTCTGCCGTCTCGTGGCCGGACAGTATGTGACGGGTGTAGACGTCGGCGGCGCCGTACAGCGCGCCTCCGTCACCTTGGATGGAGTCATCGTGACCTACTGCTGGCGGCGCCAGTGGCAGGACCAGTGCGAGCCCCGCGCCGGCCAGCAGCCAGCGCCGCTTACCTGATCTGCGATTCATTCACCCTCCTCGAGTCGGTGGGATCTCCACCTGACAGGCGTGTGACCGGTCAGTTGACCGGCCACCTTCAGCGGAACCTGGGTAACCCAACGGGGTGCCAAGAGCGCTCCTTTCGCGCTGATTGGGCGGGCGCTGTCTGCTGCGCTTCACCGCCCGCATACCTACAGGTTGCGATGCTCGGGAAGTATGCACTAATCGGTCCGGAAAGGCCAGCAAGTCCAGCAATACTTTCGGTGAGCCGTAAGTGAAACCGTGACTTTTTACGTCAGCGCACGCTGCCAGTGTGCGATCGCCTCACCGTGAATGTCGATCTTCGTCCGGCCGGTTCGCGCGAAACCGAGCCGTTCGTAGAGCGCGACGGCTCGGGCATTCGACTCGTGCGTCCACAGCTGTGCCGTCGTGTAGCCGGTGAGCCTGGCGTCGTCCAGCAGTGTCATGAGCATCCGCGACGCGAGGCGCCGGCCCCAGGCTGTCGGGACGACCGCGACGAGCGACACGTGCAGCAGGCCCGGGATGGCAGCGGGACCGGCTCCGTCGTCCTCACGGGCCTGCACGCCGATCGCCATGCCCACGATGTGATCGCCGTCGCGGGCTACGACCGGAAGGCTGTCCGGACGCGAGAGCCGGTCCACCACGAGGTTCCGAGCCTGTTCGATCGTCGTCGTCTCGGGAAGCCCGATATCGGCGCGTCGCTTGCCGTCGGCCAGCACCCATACCTCGGCCATCGCATCGATGTCGGTAGGGGACGCCTCACGGATGGCGAGGTGGCTCATCGGTCCGATACCAGGTGGGCAACTGCGCGCAGCGCGAGCAGGTAGGAGTCGGTGCCGAACCCTGCGATCGTCCCGGTCGCGACACCGGCGATCACGCTGGTATGCCGGAAGGACTCTCGCGTGGCCGGATTACTGAGATGCACTTCGATCAGTGGCCCGCTGAGTTGCGCACAGGCGTCCCGCACGGCGTATGAGTAGTGGGTGAATGCCGCCGGGTTCAGGACGACCGGGACGCTTTCGTCCGCCGCCTCGTGGAGCCACCGCACCAGCTCCGACTCGTCGTCGGTCTGCCGGACGTCGACATCGAGGCCCAGTTCGCTGCCGGCCTCGCGGCATTGCTTGGCGAGATCGTTGAAGTTCGTGGAACCGTACACATCTGGTTCACGGATGCCAAGGCGCCCCAGGTTCGGCCCGTTGAGCACAAAGACGCGGGTCATTCGGTAGCTCCTAGTGCGAGATCGCGGAGTAGGCGGCCGCCAGCAACTGCGGATCCGGGCCCTCCAGTATCCCCGGCTTGGCTAATCCGTCCAGGACGATAAAACGCAGCGTCGCGCCTCGGGCCTTCTTGTCGATCCGCATGGCGTCGAGCAGCTGGGGCCACGCCGCAACCGAATAGCTGGTCGGCAGCCCGAGCGACTCGAGAACGGCTGCGTGCCGGTCGGCGGTCTGATCGTCGAGCCGGCCTGCCCGCCGGGCGAGCTCGGCGGCGAACGCCATTCCGACCGAGATCGCAGCGCCATGCTGCCACCGGTACTGCTCGACCTTCTCGATCGCGTGGCCGAGGGTATGCCCGTAGTTCAAGATCTCGCGAAGGCCGGATTCACGCAGGTCAGAAGAGACGACCTCGGCCTTCATCCGCACCGACCGCTCGATCAGCTCGCGGGCATGAGGCCCGCCCGGCTTTGCCGCCGCGGCAGGGTCAGCCTCGATCAACTCCAGGATGGCGGGGTCGGCGATGAAGCCCGCTTTGACGACCTCCGCCAGCCCGGCGACGTACTCGTGTTGCGGCAGCGATTTCAGCACGGCCAGGTCGCACAGCACCCCAGCTGGTGGGTGAAACGCGCCGACGAGGTTCTTGCCCTCAGCGGTGTTGATGCCCGTCTTGCCGCCCACGGCCGCATCGACCATGCCGAGGACCGTCGTCGGGACGTGCACGACCCGGACCCCACGCAGCCAGGTGGCAGCGACGAAGCCGCCCAGGTCCGTAGTGGCGCCACCGCCGAAGGTGACGACGGCGTCCGAGCGGG
>JASLBX010000111.1 GCA_030146385.1 Jiangellaceae bacterium
GCCGTCTTGAATCTGCTTGATCCCGACGTTGGAGTCCCAGAAGTTGTTGACCTCCGGGTCGAAGGTCAGGTGACCGTTGAAGGTCGTGTCCACGCCGTTATCGATCAGGTAGTCGCACACGGCCCGGTTGTCGAGCGTCCCGGCGCCTTCCACCGCGCGTGTCAAGATCTCCCAGGTGTTCCACGATGCCGTGGCCTGGGTCTCGAAGGCGGTGTATGGAAGTCCCGCATCAGTGGCGCGCTCGGAGAACTCCTCGGTGATCGAGCCGACCTCGTCGCCATACTGCTCGAGCAGCGGTTCGTTGGGCTCGAACAGCGACACCGACAGCGTGCCGTCCGCGGGCTCACCCAGGCCCAGCAGTGGCCCGGGGGCCGGGAACAGCGAGAACAACAGCGGCGGGCGGTAGTCGAGTTGCTCCATTGCTTCGATGATCCCGACCGGGTCGACGCCGAGCCCGTTATTGATCACCACGTCCGGCTCGGCATCGCGCAGCTGGCTCGCGATGGAACTCCACTCCTGGTTGCCCGGCGGGTACGGCAGTTCGGCAACGACTTCGAGGTCATACTCGGCGGCGATTCCCGCCATGCCACCTCCTCCACCATCGAACCCTTGCGTCATCGGCTGGGTGGAGCCGCTCTCGTTGGTGACGAGGGCGATCCTCTCGGGTGGCTCCGGAAGGCTGGCGAGCAGGTCGAAGAGCAGCCGCGAGGTGTACTCGTCCGGCTCCGGATCCATCGACCAGCCGGGGAACTGGCACTCGTAGCCGAGCAACGGCGCATGGATGGCGGTGTGGTGCGGGAGCACGTATCCCGCCCGCTCTGCCACCGCCACCGCCGGAATGATGTTCGGCGTGGCGTACGGCCCGAGGACCAGGTCGACCTGGTCCTGGTTGATCAGGCGCTCGTAGAGCGGCGTGATCTGTGCGGTGTCGGACTCGTCGTCCAGCAGTCGCCACTCGACCGGGCGACCGAGTAGGCCGCCGTTCGCGTTGAGTTGTTCGACGAATTGCTCACCGACGATCTGGTGGATGACCCCCGTCGCCGCGAAGGCGCCGGTCAGCGCCAGGGTCGAGCCGATGACGATCGGCTCGCCGCTCGCCTCCTCCGGCTCTTCCGCCTCCTCCGGCGCATCCTCTTCTGTGGCTCCCGGCTCGGGCTCTGTGGCAGAGTCATCGTCGCCGCCGCACGCGGCGAGGACCAACACCAGCGCCACCACGGCCGAACCATACGCCCGTGTTCGTAACCTCATTGCTCACCTCTTCGTTGATGGTGTGGGTCTGTGCGGGGTCAGTCGCATTGCCGGACGGCGGCCGCGCCCGCGGCTGCGCCCACGCCCGCGGTCGCGTCCGCCGCCGCCCTCACCCGTCGCCGTGGCCGGTGTAGCGACCAGGCAGCCGGGCGCAGCCGCGTGCTCGCGACTGCGCCCGACCCGAGCAAGCTTCGCCGGGAGACTTGTCTGCTCATCCGCTGACTTCCCCGGTGTTGTGGACCACCCGCCCGTCGACGATCGTCAGTTCCGACCGGATATGCCGGAGCCGGTCGTCTGGAACGGTGAAGTAGTCCTCGTTCAGCACGACGAGGTCGGCGAGCTTGCCCGGCTCGATCGTGCCCAGACGGTCCTCCTCTCGGAGGAACCAGCCGTTGTCCCGTGTGTAGAGCCGCAGCACCTCGTCACGTGTGATCTGCTGTCCGTCGTTGATCAGGACGCCGCGCGCGTTGAGCCCAGTGGTCGCGTAGTACATGTGAATCCACGGGTTCATCGGGGCTATCTGCATGCCGTCTGAGCTCATGCCGGCATTGATCCCGTTGTCCACGATCATCCGGAACGGCGGGCCGTTGCCCGCCGGAGAGCCGGCGAGGTACCGCCAGCCGGTCAGCGACAGGCCGCCGCCCAGAGCCTTGAGCCGGTTCACGTACTCCTCGGTGATGAATGGCACGTGGGCTACGACCCACCGCAAGTCTGTGATCGGGAACTCTTCGTTGACAGCCTCGAAGGCCTGGATCTCCTGCTGGAAGTCGGTCGTGCTCAGCGAATGGACCTCCGCCCGCCAGCCGGCCTCGGCGACCCGGCGAGCAGCGGCGAGGAACGGGCTGGTCGGCCCGGTTCCCTGGGCGATGAACTCGCCTATACCGCCGGTCCGGACGAAGTCGTCGCCGAAGAACTGGAACGCGTTCTTCAGCCGCTCGACCAACTCGGGCGTGGCCTGGTCGGATTCCATGTGCAGGAAGTTGATCCGTATCCGGGCGGCCAGGTTGCCGTCTTCGTGCACGCTGAGGAACGGCAGGTGCATGGTGAAGTTGTCCTCATGCGCGGCACCGTCGGACGGTGTGCCCGTCGCCTGGAAGGCACCCTGATCCAGATGGGTTGTGACGCCGAGCCCAAGGCCGTACCCGATCGCGTCGGCCACCCCGCGCTTGCGCTCCTCGAAGTTCAGCAGGTTCTGGCGGAGCGCCAGCGTGGCCCGTCCGGTCGGGCTGGCCCCGAAGCCGCCCGCGATCGAGCCGTCTTCGCCGACGGGGATACCCAGCCCTTCGAAGAACGCCTTGCCCAGGCTGTTGGTAGCCGACGGCCCGGCGAACGATTGCGAGATGTAGACCGGGTTGTCGGGCACCGCCGCGTCGAGCTCGGCCAGCGTGGGGAACCTGGGCGTCTCGTTGGGTCTCACGAAGTGGTTGATGTGGAACCCGCCGATCGTGGTGATCCACGCCCCGGCGGGTATGCCGGCGGCGCGCTCGGCGTAGATCGACTGGACGTCCTCTATCGAGTACGCGTTCTCGAGCGGCGTGTGGTGGCCCGGGCGGTTGCCCATCAGGACGACGTGGTTGTGGTTGTCGATGATGCCGGGGACGACGGTGCGGCCGCGGAGATTGATCACCTCGCCGCCCGGTCCGGGGTTGGCGGCGCTGTCGCCCACTGAGACGAACCGGCCGTCGCGGATCGCGACTGCGCGCACAACGGAGTTGTCCGCGTCCATTGTGTGGATCTTGCCGTTGACGAGCGTCAGGGTCCTGTCGTCGTCACCGGCGCCCGATGGGGCTGCGGCGGCCGCGGTGGCGCTGGCACCGGTGAGCGCCGCCGCGACGCCAGCGGCGGCGCCGGTTCGGAAGACGTCTCGACGCGAGATGCGGTTGCTCATCACGTCACCTCACCCGTGTCGTGGACGGCCCGGCCGCCGACGATCGTGAGCACGGGACGGATCCGGCGCATCTCCTCGTCGCTGACGGTGAAGTAGTCCTTGTCCAACACCAGGAGGTCGCCAAGCTTGCCTGGTTCGATCGAGCCGAGGTCGTTCTCCCGGTTGAGGAACCAGGCCGCAGCGCGCGTGTAGGCGTGCATCGCCTCCTGCCTGGTGATCTGCTGGCCGTCGTTGATCTGCTGGCCGAACACGTTGAGCCCGGTGGTCGCATAGTGCATCGCGAACCACGGATTGTGGGGCGCGATGTGGACCCCGTCTTGGTGCAGAGCCGCCGGGACCCCGCTGTCGACGATCATCCGGAATGGTGCACCGGCGGCCGGGCCGCTGCCGCCCAGCCAGAGGAATCCGGACATCGAGACGCCGCAGTTCAGCGCCTTGAGCCTGTCGAGCAGCTCAGGCGTGGCGCCTTCGGCGTGCTGGACGCCCCAGCGCAGGTGTTTGATGCCGAACTCGGAATCGACCGCCTCGTACGCCTCGACGACCCGGGTCAGCGCAGCGGTGTTGCGCGGGCTGTTCTCGTTGCGCCACTGCGCCTCGGCGACGAGCCGCTGCGCCTCGAACCAGACCTCCTGATCCGCGCCGAGCGGTGCGGGCCATTCGCCGATCGCGCCGGTGCGGAGCATGTCGTCCCCGAAGAACTGGAACTGGTTCTTCAGCCGCTCGCGCAGCTCGGGCAGCTGGTTCTCCAGCCCGCCGAGCTCGGGAATTCGTCCCTGGTTGTGCAGGAAGTTCATCTGCAACCGCACCAACGTGTCCCCGTCGGCATGAACCGCGAGCCAGCCGTCGTACATGCGGTAGTGGTTGAGGTTGGCCAGGAAGTGCGTCGGTCGCGGGTCTTCGTCGACGGCCACGAGCGTCTGGTCCAGCAGCGTCGTCACGCCCACCTGGGCGGTGAACGCCATCGAGTCCAGCGTGCTTCGCTTCTTGTCCTCGAACGTTTGGCGGACGCGAAGGTGATAGAGCGCGGCCCTCGCGCCAGCACCGATGATCGAGCCGTCGTCACCTACGGCGACTGGGCCGGCCAGCGGCGAGGTGACGTTCTCGAAGAACTCCTTGCCAAGGCTGTTGACGGCGGCCGGTCCGGCGAACTGCTGGAACAGGAAGACCGGCCGGTCGGGTACTGCGCCGTCCAACTCCGCTCGGGTTGGCAGTCGGCGCTCGGCCCACTGGTTTGGGTGCCAGCCGCCCATCGCGGTGATGAACTCGCCTTCCGGGATGTCGCTGCCGGCACGGCGGTCGGCCAGCATTTGGAGCACTTCGTCGATCGATTCGGCTAGCTCGAGTTGGGCCACGTGGTACCCGGGCCGGTTGGCCAGGCTTACGAAGTGGGTGTGGCTCTCGATCAGGCCGGGGACGACAGTCCGCCCGCGGAGATTGATCACTCTAGCGCCGGGACCAGGATTCGCCGCCGCGTCTCCGACGGCCACAAACCGCCCGTTTCTGATGGCGACTGCACGCGCTACCGTGCCGGCGTCGTCCATCGTGTGGATCTTGCCGTTGACCAGGACGAGCGCGTCGCCGTCGTCCTGCCCAGGGGGCGTGCCTCCCGGCGGGTCAGCAGCATTCGCTTGCACGCCCGTGGCGCCGCCAAGCGCTGCGGCGGCACCCGCAGCTGCCCCAGTTCTGAAGACATCCCGCCTGGAGATGCCCGTGCTTGTTCTCCGATCGCGGCCGTCATCTTGGCTCATCGATCGACACCGCCTTCCCGCGGTTGATCCGTATGGGGAACGGGCGCAGCTTCTTGTCCGCGGAGTGTAGGCTCACTAAACGCGGCGTGCAATACTGCTGTTCGCGGTTGTTAACAAACGGTGGAACGCGAGTGCCGCAGTCGTCAGCGAGCTCGTTCGAGGACGAACC
>JASLBX010000149.1 GCA_030146385.1 Jiangellaceae bacterium
ACTTCTCGTCCGTGCGCTCCGGATGGGGGTCCTTGCCCTCCGGCCGAACCCCAAGTCGCTTCCATGCTTGGACGAAATCGTCCATGTTGAAGTCGAATGGGATCCGCTCCCGGACAGCCTTGACGACGTCGGTCGGACGCAACTCCCCGGCACCGACGACTGATCGGATGCGGTCGCGGACGACCACCTGACCCTTGCGTCCCAACTGCTCCACGAACTCCTTCTCGGCATCGCTCAGGTCGTCGTAGCGGGTGAACTGGACGGCAAGGGCATCGGAGTCGTGCCTCACGAGTTCCATGACCACGCGGAGCCGCAGCTGGTAGCGGGGGTCCGCGCTCACCGCGGGGTCGAGGCCAGCGTTGTAGTCGGCGATGAAAGTACGAACGGACGCCGGCAACTTCTGGCGCTGTCTGACCAGGGCCTTCTCTCCCTCGTCCGTGAACGACCCGATGAAGACCGGGAACCGCAGCTTGGTCGCGAGACTGGACGCGACGCCGAATTCGGCCGTGAGCTCCTCCTCGTAGTTGAGCAACAGCGCCTGTGCCTGCCCGCTCACGGCGGCCGCCAACGCCTGCTGCTCCCGGGCAAACCGGTGTTCCACCTTGTTTCGCAGTCTGATGAAGAACTCGAGATTCGCTCGCACGGGGTTGTTCTCGTCCGGCCACTTCTCCTTGACGCTCTTGGCGAGCTCCCAGCGCTTGGGCTCGCCGTCGACCTTTTCGAGACGACGTGGGCTGTCGCGTTGCCAGTGCCGATGGTCTACGCCGTCGCGTGTGAACTCGGCGTGGAGCAGGTACAGCCAGGCCATGTGCATGTGGACCACGAAGCCCTCGAAGGCGCGGACCTCTGTCGGGTCGTTGTAGAGCTTGACCGCCAGAATCGCCTCGTCACAGGAGGCTTGAACCATCGGCCAGTGCTTCCGTCGCCGTCCCATGTCGTGACCTCCCACGCTGCCATCCTTAGCGTATTGATCGCGGTGTCAACCCAGGCTCGCCACCTCAAATGAACCCGCTGGGGTAGTGCGAGCGCTCGTCGAACTCGACCATGATGTGTCGCGCATCGACATGCCGTTCATGGCGGACTCGCTCTTCTCCTCGCGACGAGCCGGGCGTCATTCTGGGCGGAATGACGCACGAGCTCGGCCGTTCGCCAACCCCGGTGCTGTGCCACGCATTGGACACCGGAGGCGAACGACCTGTCATCGGCCATGGGGCCGAGTACGAACGACGAGGCTTCGACACTCACAGCTCACACCCCGCGGCTATCAGCTCGGGCGTGGTCGCCATCGGCTCGCGTGGCCTCTGCGCGGTGTTGGCGAACACCGCGAGCCTGCGCCGCTGCGCTGCGGATAGTTCCACCGGGTGTCCGTGCTTAATGGCTATGCGGACTGATGCAAGCAGGCTGTCGCGCTTGCCGTTGTGCCGGTATCGGCGCGAGCCCGCCAGCAAGGTGACAAGAGCGCCACACTGGTCCGGACTCAATCCCAGCCGCGCAAGGACAGGGTCGCGGCGGGCTGCCCGCTCCCACCAGCCAACGTACGTCACGGTGAATAGGTCAGTGAGCCGATCAACTGCCGCCACAGTGACGGCCTGGTCGGCACCGTGCTCGACGAGCAGGTTGATGAATGCGGCGAACCACGGCTCTCGCTCCCCCACTGCAGCCCGATCCTCCTGGTCGGCACGATCGGCAAGCAGCGGCAGTGGCTCGTGCCGGCGTACCTGCCGCGGTAGCCGCGGGTCCGCCGCGGAGTCCAGGATGGCCCCGCGTGGCTCGTGACGCAGTGCCGTGGCGAGGTCGGTCGCGGCGCTGCCAACCGGGCGAACCACCTGCGGCAACGCCTCCCGCGCCCGGCCGCGAATCGAGGCGGCATTGGTCAGCAACTGCTGCGCCCGGACCTCATCCAGCACCTGCCTCTGCGCCGAACTCATCAGGTAGGCCCATGGGCGTGCCGCCGCCGGCACGTTCTCGCCGTGCCGGCGAAGGACCATCCACGCCGCCAGCACCACATCGTCGACTAGCCCGCGGTCCAGCGCCACCCCGGTAGTCGACGCCACGTGCTTCGCATTGCGCCCGGCACGGCGACGGATCTCCGCCACCAGGGCATGCGCAACGGGAAGGTCCCACGAATCGGCGCGCAGGATCACATCCACTGCTTGCCGCAGGCCGTCATCCGCATATAGATCGAGATCGCCGGCCGAACTGTCGCCATCACGGCGCGTGTCGGCCGGCAGCGTGTACTCAGACACACTGAACTCCTCACCGATTGGGCGGCGAGGAGACGGAAAGGTGTCCAGCCGGTCCCGTCTCCGCGCCGGTCTATGCCATGCTGTTGTGGCGGTCGCTCACATGAGCTGAGCGCCCAGCGCGTGCGGGATTGACGGCCTCGAAGGGAGGACCGCTCTCGTCTCAGTTTCAGTCTCATTCACGGCCGTACACGGCCGTCCACCGAACACCACGCGATCGGGTTTGCGCAGGTCATGGACGGTGCCGACCACCGCCGAACACCCGCCTACAGACTTGGAAAGCGTGTTGGGGGCAACCCCTCGCGGGTTCGAATCCCGCATCCTCCGCGCTTCTGACCAGCGAAAAGCACCTACGCCAACGCCAACCGGTGATCGAGCGTCGCGATGGTGGTCTCATTGAGCCGCTCGGCAAGCGCGGTCACGGCGCGTCCGTGCCGCCCAGCGACAGATCCGCGAGGAAGCCCGCTCAGCGCTCGACGATTGGACGCACCTCCACCGTGTTCCCGTGACTGGCAATGGTTGGCCATGTGCCGGCGACCTCAACGGCCTCGTCGAAGCTGACCGCGATCAACACGACCCACCCGCCGAGGACCTCCTTGAGTTTCAGGTACGGCCCATCGGTAACAACCGGGTTTCCACCCTTACCAAGGCTGATTGTCTTCGACGCGCGAGCCGAGGCCAGCTCCGCACCATTGTCGGCGATCCTGTCCTTCCACCGTTCAGCCCACTGTTGATGGCGCTCGTTGCCGCCTCGATCTCCTCGGCCGAAGCATCCTGCCATGGTTCCTCGTCGCCGTAGATGAGCATGACGTATTCCACGCGTCTTAGCACTCGTCCTATCTCGACCGCTTGCTCGAACAACGACCAAACTGCCTTCTACGTAGGGCAACGTCGAATTCACCAGCTACGAGGCGATGAGTTCTTGGACCTAGCGCGGTCACTATGGGCAGACACCGTCCGTGAAAAGGAGTAGCGATGACAGAGACGATCATCCGCACCGTCGAGGCGCCCGGTGCCGTGCTGGCCTACGACGTTCGCGAGCCCGAGACGTCGAGCGGCCACCGGCCGCTGTTTGTCTTCGGCTCGCCGATGGGGGCGTCGGGCTTCGAGCAGCTGGTGGGCCACTTCGGCGACCGAACGGTGATCACCTACGACCCGCGGGGCATGGAGCGCAGCACACGGGAGCCCGGCAGCGAGCTCACCGCCGAGGTGCACGCCGAGGACTACCACCGCGTCATCGATGCGGCGCAGCTGGGCCCGGTGGATGCGTTCGGGTCCAGCGGCGGCGGGATGTGTGCCCTGCACTGGGTCGTCGCCCATCCCGAGGACGTGCGCACCCTGGTCTCCCACGAGCCGCCGTTGGTGGCCTTGCTCGAAGACCGCGAGATGGCGATCAAGGTGAACGCCGACATCGTTGACACCTATCAGCGCCAGGGGTACGGCCCGGCGATGGCGAAGTTCATCCAGCTAGTGATGCGCCAGAGCCCGCTGCCCGAGGACTACCTGGACCAGCCCGCACCCGACCCGGTGCAGTTCGGGCTCCCGACCGAGGATGACGGGTCGCGCGACGACCTGCTCCTTGGCGGGAACCTCGCCATGCCCCCGTTCGTGCCCGACGCCGATGTCTTGCGGGTCTCGTCCGTACGGCTGATCCCGGCGATCGGCGCCCTCGGGGAAGGCGGCCTGGCCCGCCGCGGCGGCCAGGCGCTTGCCGAGCTGTTGGGTGTCGAGCCGGTGATCTTCCCCGGCGATCACGGAGGCTTCGCCGCCAACGAGTGGTCCCCGAACAACGACCCGGCCGCATTCGCCGCGAAGCTGCGAGAGCTCCTCGACGAGTAAGATCACTGCGGCCAGGGCGAGCCCTTCGGACTCGGGCCGCGTGCATCCGCACCTCCGAGTTGATAAACCTCCCGCGTACCGAATTGAACATTCAACTAGTGACCCGATACAGGCGGACACGCTCAATGGAACTTATCAGCGTCATGCAGTGAACTCACGCTGTCAGTTTCGGGTCATGAGCGGGCGGGTGCGCTAGCACCGACGTGGTGACAAGTACTCCGGCTTCGATCTGTGGAACGGGCCGCCCGCTATATGGGAGGTGCTCGGTCAGGTCAATAGTGCAGCAAGGACCGGTGATTTCACTGATTCGGACTACGCTTGGCGGCGCCTAGCGTCGGACAACGTGAGAGTCGGTGGCCGGTGACGGATTTCTCAAGGCACTGCGCTCAGTATGGAGTACGTCCGCAAGACCTACACGGACGCATTCCGAGGAGGAGATTCAATGCAGGAACTGATGGTGGACTTCATCACTTCGCTGGACGGTTACGGGGCAGCGGAAGGCTGGCCTGGGTTGTGGGGGCTCGACGTCCCCGAGTATCTCGGCTGGCTGGGTGAGCAACCCGAGCGCGACTACACGATCCTGATGGGGGCGAACACGTACCGTCTGATGTCCGGATTCGCTGCCGAGTCCG
>JASLBX010000151.1 GCA_030146385.1 Jiangellaceae bacterium
TGACTCGGTGACCACGCCGGGCCAACTCGCCCGTCAATGCGCCGGCACCAGCACCGAGTTCCAGGATAGGCAGCGTCGATCCGTCCAGCAGGTCACACATCTGCCTGGCGACAGGCCACGCTCGCTGATCAACTTGCGCGTGTGGAACTGGGCCATGCTCGAACCTGGCATCTTCGAGTTCACTCGCCATCGCTGGCACGTCACCCCAGCAGGCCCCGATGTCGGTGCGTTGACGCCGACCGCGTTCGCGCCGGCTGTCGAGTACGCGACGACCGTGGATGCCGCCACTGCGCGCGCGTCTGTGCGACGCCGACTGGCGGCGGCAATCACTTCAGCCAGCCACCATCAACGAACCCGGCAGTCGCACGCTGACTCTCCCACCATCGGTTGGCCCTAGAACGGTGGCGGCTCGTCGACCTCGTCGTCCCAAACCACTGGCAGGTCCGCATCCGGTGCGTCGGCGTCCTCGGGCGGGTCGTCGACTGGTCCGATGATCTCGGGGTCGACGTGGTAGGTCAGCCCGGCCGGCGTGTTGATCACAAGCCGGCCCGGCTCGGGCTGGGTGACCTCGAACCCGTGAAGCGTCTTGTCGTTGTGATGCCTGACGTGGAAGGCGCCGAGATTGCCCGCCGCAGTCGGCCCGCCCGAACCGTCCGGCCGGAACGGCTGGGTGTGGTCGAGCTGTGACGATTCCGCCGGCCAACTGCACGTCGCGAACCGGCACGTCCGGTCGCGGGCGATCACGTGGTCGGCCAGATGCTGCGGCGGCACATACCGGGTGGTGCCGTAGTCCAGCAACGCACCTGTGGCCGGGTCGGTGAGCAACCGGCGCAACGTGGCGTCACCAGCGATCCGCCGTGCCACCTCCGCAGTGATCGGACCGTACCCTGCCAGCTCACCCGGCTCGTCACTCGCGCCGATCAAGGTGGTGATCGGCACCGTGACGTTCACCGTCGCAGCCCGCCCATGCTGTGTACCGAGCCGCTGTGAAGCGCCGGGGCAAGTTTCGCTGCAGCAGCCCAGATGCCCGGCCGCCAGCGCACTCCATCCAATGCCCGCAAGCACGTCGAACCGCAGAGCCGCCAACGCAATACCGGCCGTGTCGAAGTCTCCGGCCTTAGCCGCAGAGTCGCGGCGCGCGCGGGCGGCCGCGTCGATCGCCGTGAACAACGCGGCCAGGTCCTCGATCGGGCCATAGATCTGCATCGAGCCCATCCCGTCACACTCACCGAACGGCTTGTCCACCCGGCGGGACTTCCGCGCCTTCCGCCGCCGCTGCTCCGCGGCCTCCGGCGCCGCCGCCATCACCCTGCGCTTAACAAACGCCCGCAACGCCGGCCCGGTCTTACCCTCAGCCCGACCAAGGGCAGCTGCCTCCACCTCACGAGTGGACTCGGCGTCACCGGCCAGCGGCGCGGTCTCCTCGTCGATAACCCGCGCCTTGTACGCGTCGATCCGGCCCGTCTCCAACGCCGCCAACGTGGCCGGCAACTCCTGAACTAGGCGCACCGCGTGAGCCACCCGGGCGTCGGCGTGCCGCGGCGTCCACGACATCGCCAACGACACCTCACTCGCCGCCACCTTGATGTCGTCGTGCTCATGGCCCGCCGCGTCGCCACACTGCTTGTACACCGGCCGCGAGGCCAACTCGGCCATCAACACCGACATCCGCGCCTCATGATGCGCGACCATCCGCCCATGCGCGCGGATCGCCTCCACCAGACCCTCGTCACTCAACGCCTTCGGGTCCAGATCGGCCAACTCCGCACTCAGATTCGAACCTGGACGCATCGCCACCCATGCGTGCTCCTCCTCGCCGACCCGCTCACCGACCAGCTCATACGGACTCGGCGCGTCTGGAAACAACGGGCTGCCGTCCGGCAGAATCGCCTCTTCCATCAACAGCTGCACCCGCCACGGCGACGAGGTGAACGGCTCACCCGCCCGGTTCAACAAACCCCGCGCACTACCGGGCCGCCGCCCGGCCTCCCCGCCGAGCAGCACCCCACCGCGCCGCCCGAAAGTCATACCAGCATTCTAGTCGAACGTCAGTTCGACTCGCAACGCTTCACCATCCCAGCCGCCCAGGCCAACGAAGATCTGACCAATGGTGACGGCCTAGGATCTTCCGATGTGATCGAACGCCTCACCGGAGACCAGTTGCTGGACCAGACTGGCAACGATCCGATGGTCAGGGCGATCGTCCGGGGCGGCCGGATCACAGGCCCGGCATGGTCCGGCCACGGAGCCTGGTTGTGGCAAGGACTCCACCGTGGCGAGCCGGCGGTCACGGGCATCGGCTCGCCTGCCGGCGCAGCGCGAATGTTTGAAGCCATCGTCGACGAACGTCCAGATCTTCGTCACGCGTCTCTCCCTCGCGGGTGGCTGACGCACGTTGCCGGCGTCCCGGTGGAGCACAAGGCCGATTGGGACTGGTTCTGGACGGAGAAGGCGCCCGAAGCCCGGCCGCATTCCCTCCTCGCCACATGGCTGAGCCCGGACGAGGCCGACGATGTGCGCGCCGTGCTCGAGCAGGCGATGCCGGACGCGGCCGCCTGGCCCGGCGATGCACGCGTACGGCGCTGGGCCGGAATCCGTGATGGCGCCAACCG
>JASLBX010000158.1 GCA_030146385.1 Jiangellaceae bacterium
GAGGAATGGTGGACCGAGTGCGTCGAGGCCTGCGACATGGTGGGCGGCCCGCTCTACGTCGGCGGCCCGGATCTCTACGAGACGCTGCTCGGGGCTGAACCCAGCCAGCAAACGCTGCAGGCGTTCGCGGACGGCAACGCCGTCGTACTCGACGCGGCAGTGCAGCGATCGGACGGATCGGTCCCGCTGATGAGCTGGGACGACGAGGGAGAGCACGAGCTGGCCCGACTCGACGGCTACGTGATCGACTATGCCGGCGAGTACCACCAGAGCCTGCCTGGTGGGCTCATCACCGACGAAGTAGCTGCCGAGCATGGGCTCGAGCTCGGGACGTTCGGGGCGTACATCGCCTTCGAAGAGGTGGCCACCGAGGATGAGGTCGACGCAGCCGTCGGCGCTGCCGAAGATCTCGGATTCCACACCTACGTCGAGCGCGGATGCACATACTGCGGCGTACCTCCAGGCGTCTTCCTGGCGCTGGTCGGGGGCACCGCATTGGTCACCCTCGTTGGAGTCGGCGTGACGGTCGCACTGGCAGCGGTCGAGGGCCGGGCCGACCTTGCAACGATGGCCGCCGTGGGCGCGTCACCACGGCGCAGGCGAGCGATCGTTGGTTGGCAGGCCCTCGTGGTCGGCGGTCTCGGGACCGCCTTGGGTGTAGCGCTCGGCGGCTTCTACGCCTACCTCATGTGGCCGGCCATCGGCGCCCCGGAGTTCACCGTCCCATGGCAGACGCTGGGTTTGATCGCGGTCGCGGTTCCGTTGCTGGCCGTCCTGGTGGCGGTCGTCTTCACGCCGAGCCGGCTGCCGGTGATCCGGAGGGCTACTTGACGTGCGAAACATAGTGGCGGTGCCGACTACGACATGGAAAGATGCCCTGAACTGCTACGCCGCCGGGGGGCGATGTCCTGCAGCCGACGATCACGTGGGGAAAATCATCTTTAGCGTTGGACTTGCCGTTCTTATGGTTGGTCGCCACCGCGGTGGTGTGGCATGAACGCCGCAGATCGACGGAGGGCCCGCAAACTCGCCCGCCGGCGCACCCGCGAGGTGGTAGCGATCCGGCGCGCCGCCGCGGCACGCAACCCGCGGCCGAACGACGCTGAGCAAGCTCCACCTCCGCGTTGATCATGGGCGTTTTGTGGTATCCGAGGCTCGTCAACCACGAAACGGCCATGATCAATGCGGTTAGGTGCGGGTGACTGTGCGCTCGTAGGCGTCGATCTGCAGTGTCGGGCTCATTCCCACGGCCTCGTAGAGCCGCAGCGCGCCGGTGACGTTCTCCGTGTCGACCCCGAGCCCGGCCCAGGAACGGCCGTCGGCTGCGTACGAAGCAAGCGCGTACTCCAGCAGGTAGCGGCCGACGCCGCGGCCACGGGCCACGCGGAGCACGCCAAGGTTGAGAATCCAGCCACCGCCGTGGTCGGCGTACCGTCCACTGGCCTGGCACACACCGGCACGGCGACCGTCGACCCGCGCGAACCGCCACCGGTCGAGTTCTGGCTGATCCATCGCATCGACCGAGGCGCGGAAGTCCGCCAACGACGTCCGCTCGTGACCCCAGTGCTCGGCGAACGATGAGTCGTAGATCGAATACCAATCCTCCCAGTCCGCGGCCGGGTCGAACGGCTCGAGCTCCACTCCGTCCGGTGCTGCCGGGAAGGGACGGTCCGGCGTCAGATCGATGCGCATCCGCGAGAACCGGCGCTTCGCCACGAATCCGTTCGCCGCCAGGGCGAGCTCGTACTCCGAGTCGCCCACGATGCTGCCCGCGACCACCCTGAGCTCGCCGCCATTGGCGTCTCCGGCCCGCTCGGCCACCCGGTCCAACAGCACGGTGAAGAGCGTGCCCCGGACGGCCGCACGATCGGCTTGTGGGATGTCCGGATGGACGTACACGTCGATGTCGACGCGACGATCGCTCCCTTCGTCCATCACCAGCCCCCAGCCGACAGCCCGGCCGTCCCGCTCAATCAGCCAGTGATCGCGGTCGAGCGGCGACCGCTGCAATTCCATCAGCTCGCGGATCTCCCCCACCGTGCTATCGGGACGGCCGAGCAGATAGCGGTCGGCCGCGTCGACCAGCTCGAAGATCAATTGAACGTCCTGCGGCACCGGCCGGCGGGCAGAGTACGGCTGCGCGATTCCGGGCAAGTCCATTGCCACAGCCTGACGGCGAGCAGCCCTGCGGGCAACTGAGTTTCGTTAAGAAGGCCGGGTCAGCGCATGCCGCCACGCTCCCATGCGGTAAGCATGGGACTATGACGGAGCAGAACCAGCTGGATGACGGCAAGGTCGTCGTGGTCGGTACGGACGGCATGGCGGTCGAGCCCACGCAATCCGATCAGGAAGAGGGCCAGCGGTCGCTCACCGACCTGGTCGAACAGCCGGCCAAGGTGATGCGGATCGGCAGTATGATCAAGCAGCTGCTGGAGGAGGTCAAGGCCGCACCCCTCGACGAGAAGAGCCGCGCCCGCCTTCGCGAGATCCACCGCTCGTCCATCGTCGAACTCGAGGACGGCCTCGCGCCAGAGTTGATCGAGGAGCTCGAACGGCTCACGCTTCCGTTCGCCGAGGATGACGTCCCGACCGACGCCGAGCTGCGTATCGCACAGGCTCAGCTGGTCGGCTGGCTCGAGGGGTTGTTCCACGGCATCCAGACCACGCTGTTCGCCCAGCAGATGGCCGCCCGAGCACAGCTCGAGCAGATGCGGCGGGCCCTTCCGCCAGGGGTGGCGCCGCCGCAGCCACCGCAAGGACAGGAGTCTGACGCCGACGAGCGGCAGCAAGGTCGCGGCATGTATCTCTAATTGCCCATTCCGCGAACCCCCTCCTCCATGTCACAATTCGATCATGGAGATACCTTTCACACCTTCAGAGCGCAGAAGCCTTGGTGTGGAATGGGAGCTCCAGCTCGTCGACATGGAGACCCGCGAGCTGACCTCCGCGGCGATCGAGATCATCGGTGATCTCGTTGCTGGTGGAGCGAGCGATCAGACGAAGATCAAGCACGAACTGCTCCAGTGCACGATCGAAGTCATCACTGGTGTCTGCGGGACGGTCGACGAGGCGAGAGCGGATCTCAGAACGTCGGTCCGGGCGGTCAGCGAGGCAGCGGCCGCCCGCAATGTTGGTGTGCTGTGTGCCGGCACACACCCGATGAGTCACTGGCTCGACCAGAAGATCACGCCTGAGCCGCGCTATGAGGAACTGGTCGAAGAGCTGCAATGGATCGCGCGGCGCTTCCAGATCTTCGGCATTCACATCCACGTCGGCGTCGGCGAGCGGGACCGGGTGCTTCCGATCGTCAACGCCCTCTCGGGCTACATCCCGCACTTCCTGGCTTTGACCGCGTCGTCCCCGTTCTGGACCGGCAACGACACCGGCCTCGCGTCCGCCAGAAGCAAGGTCTTCGAGGCGCTGCCGCGGGCAGGCTTGCCGTACCAGCTCTCCGGTTGGGACCAGTTCGAGCGCTACATGAAGACGCTGGTGCAGGCCCGGGCCATCGAGTCGGTACGGGACGTGTGGTGGGACGTCCGCCCGCATCCGGATCTCGGCACCGTCGAGCTCCGGGTCTGCGACGGAGTGCCCACCTTGGACGAGATCGCAGTGGTGGCTGCGGTGGCCCAATGCCTCGTCGAGAGGTTTGATCGCCAGTTGGACGCAGGTGTCGACCTACCCGTTCCCGATGGCTGGCTGCTGCGTGAGAACAAGTGGCGAGCGGCCCGCTTCGGCTTGGACGCCGGGCTCATCGTGCACGACGAGCGTTCGGTGGTCCCGGTACGGCAGGCGATCACCGACTTGGTTGGCGAGCTGATGCCGATTGCCCATACACTCGACTGCGCTGACGAACT
>JASLBX010000171.1 GCA_030146385.1 Jiangellaceae bacterium
CGCGAGGCGGACCTCGGCGTGGCGTCCGGCAACGGCAAGGGGCAGATCTTCGTCAAGGGCGAGGTCATCAAGACGGTGCCCGAGTCACAGATCGTCGAGACCCTCATCGAGGAGGCCATGCGCATCGCCGAGGAGATGGAGGACTCCGGCGCGCCGTCGGGTCAGCCCTCCGTTACGGTGTCCTGAGCTGTAATCTCCTGCCAATACCTGGTGCGCGACCCTCGGGGGGAGGTCGGTGATGCTCGAGGTAGCGGCCTTCCAGTCCCTCACGCCCGCCAACCTGGTCGAGGCGCGTGAGCTGCTTGCCCGTGATCCGGTCACCGACGTGTTCGTCGGCTCGCGGGTGCACCAGTCGGGACTCGTCAACGGCCGGCTCGGCGGGGAACTGTGGGGCTACCGCGAACACGGCAGGTTGGTGTCGCTGTGCTACTGCGGGGCGAACCTCGTCCCGGTCGCTGCGACGCCACCAGCCGTCCGGACGTTCGCCGACCGGGCCGGCCGACGGCGGCGGATGTGCTCGTCGATCGTGGGGCCGGCGACCGCCGTCCTTGGTATGTGGGATCTGCTCCAGCCGGCGTGGGGTCCGGCTCGCGAGGTACGGGCCAGGCAGCCGGTCCTGGCCATCGGCGGCGCACCGGACATCCAACCTGATCCAGCGGTGCGGCGGGTCCGTCCCGACGAGATCGACCGGTTGCTGCCGGCGGCGATCGCCATGTTCACCGAGGAGGTCGGAGTCTCGCCGGTCGGCGCTGACAACGGCGCTCAGTACCGCACTCGAGTGGCCGAACTGATCCGTAGTGGACGAGCCCTCGCGCGGTTCGAAGACGGCGAGGTGGTCTTCAAGGCCGACATCGGCGCGGCGACGCCACTGGCCTGCCAGGTGCAGGGCGTGTGGGTGCGGCCGGACCGCCGAGGCAACGGGCTGGGCGCTGCGGGCATGGCGGCGGTGGTCGAGTACGCCCGCCGCGAGATCGCTCCGATCGTGTCGCTGTACGTGAACGACTACAACCTGGCAGCTCGCGCGGCTTACCGGCGGGTGGGTTTCCGCGAGGTCGGGACGTTCGCCACCGTGCTGTTCTAGTCGCGGCTGGGGCACACTGGCCCGATGACTGGACGCCCGCTGGCTGTCAGGCTGGCGTTGCTGCTGGGCGCCGCCTCGTTGCTACTGGCTGTCGTCGGTCACGGTGAATCGCCGGCCGAGATGACGCCGGTGGCTAACCGGACCACGGCCTTGCCTGGCCAGGCGACGCCAACGAGCATGCCGTCCCTCGCGGCGGCGCCCTTGGCGAGCCAGCCTCAGCCGTCCCCAACTCCGACGCCCACGCTTAGCCCGACGCCGGAGCCTGATCCGCGCGAGTTCACGATCGTCACGACCGGCGATGTGCTGCTGCACGAGCGGCTCTGGACTCAGGCGGAGCAGGACGCCGATGCCGACGGTACGTGGAACTTCGCGCCCCAGTTGGCAAGCCTCAAGCCCATCGTCTCCGGCGCCGATCTGGCCATCTGCCATCTCGAGACGCCGCTGGCCCCCGAAGACGGACCGTACGAGGGATACCCGCAGTTCTCCGGTCCGCCGCAGATCGTCCCTGCGCTGGTCGAGACCGGCTACACGGCCTGCACCACGGCGTCGAACCACATCTTCGACCAGGGTGGCTCGGGAGTGGATCGCACGCTCGCCTATCTGGACGACGCCGGGCTGGCGCATGCCGGCAGTGCGCGGACCGAGGACGACGCGGCCGAGCCGACGCTGATCGATGTCGAGACCAGGGACGGCTCCGTCACGGTGGGGTTGCTGTCCTACACGTTCGCGTTCAACGGGATGCCGTACCCGGACGGTGACACCTGGCGCAGCAACCTCATCGACGAGGACGCGATCCTCTCCGAGGCGGCAGAGGCTCGCGCCGGCGGAGCGGAGTTCGTCGTCCTGGCCATGCACTGGGGCGATGAGTTCAGCCGTGATCCGAACCAGCAGCAACTCGAACTGGCGCCCCGGCTCATCGAGGCGGCTGATATCGACCTGGTGCTGGGCCATCATGCGCACGTCGTCCAGCCCGTCGAGTACTTCGACGGGGAATGGGTCGTGTACGGCATGGGCAATCTGATGGCAGCTCATCGCACGCCCGGCGAGCCGCAGAACGAGGGTCTTCTCGTCCGTTTCACGATCACCGAGGATCGTGATTCGGGTAGGTTCTCGACCACGAGTGCGGAGTACCTTCCGCTGCTGCAGACTGACGAGTTCCCGGTTGGAGTCGTCAACGTCCCTGCCGCCCTGAACGGCGGGGACGCCGGCACGGCCACGACCACGCGGCTCGAGGCGGCCATGGACCGCACGACCGAGATCGTCGGCGGCCGCGGCGCATTCGACGACGGCCTGAGTCTCGTGGACGACTGATATCGGGACGACTGGGAGGCGCCACCACAGGTATCCTCACTCGGTCAGCTGACGAATCGCATTGACGAGGAGGCCGCCGTGGCCCTGCGGATGTCGACGCTGTTCCTACGCACCCTGCGAGAGGACCCAGCGGACGCCGAGGTGCCGAGCCACCGCCTGCTGGT
>JASLBX010000194.1 GCA_030146385.1 Jiangellaceae bacterium
CTTTGACGCAGTCGCCCGGTACGTCGACCGGCTGCCTGGCGAGGGCCCGGCCGGCTTCCTCGAGCACGTCCGCGGGCAGCAGATCCCGTCCGACACATTGACCGTGGGCGCACCACCGGGCCCAGCGGTGCAGCTGATGACCGCACACGCCGCCAAGGGCCTGGAGTGGGAGGTTGTCGCGGTCGCCGGGATGCAGGAGGGCGTGTGGCCGGACTTGCGGGTGCGTGGCAGCCTGCTCGGCACCGATTCGCTCATCGACGTGGTGGCGGGTCGCGACGACTCGCCCGTGGTACGGCAGAGCGCCCGGCTGGCCGAGGAACGCCGCCTGTTCTACGTCGCGACCACGCGCGCCCGGCGGGTGCTTGTCGTCACCGCGGTCTCGGGCGAGGACGCCCAGCCGTCGCGGTTCCTCGATGACCTCGACCCGTTGCCGGCGGGCGTTGTCGACGAGCGGCCGGTCGAGCGGGTCCCGCGGGGGATGAACCTGCCGTCCGTCGTGGCCGAACTACGCCGCATCGTCTGCGATCCGATGCAGGACGACGCGCGCCGGCGCGGGGCTGCCCGCCAGCTTGCGCGGCTGGCCGCGGCCGGTGTCCCGTCCGCTGCGCCTGAGCAGTGGTACGGCTTGCCGGAGCTGTCCGATGACGCTCCGCTCCGCCGGCCGGGCGAAGCCGTGCGCGTGTCCCCGTCCAAGATCGAGGAGTTCCACCGCTGCCAGCTACGGTGGCTGCTCAAGTCCTGCGGTGCAACTGACTCCGACACGATTCGGGCCGGTATCGGATCCCTGGTGCACGATCTGGCCGAAGCAGCGTCGCGCGAGAAGTGGTCGGAGGCCGAGTTGCTGGCCGAGCTCGACCGGCGATGGCAGCGGATGGACGTCGGCACCGGCTGGGTCGAGCTGCGCGAGTACGAGCGGGTCCGTGGCATGGTCGAGCGGCTCGCCCGCTGGCTTTCGGCCCGGCAAGGCAAGTTCATCGCCGCCGAGCTGCCGTTCGACGTCGAGATCGGCCGCGCTCGGCTCGGCGGCCGGGTCGACCGGCTGGAGCGCGACGACCAGGGGCGGCCGGTCGTGATCGACTTCAAGACCGGCAAGTCCAAGGTGCGCGACGACGACGTGCCGGTGCACCCGCAGCTGGCCGTCTACCAGCTGGCCACCGAGTACGGCGCCTTCGACCAGCACGCCGGTGGCGTGCGCCAATCCGGTGGTGCCATGCTCGTCCAGCTGCAGGCCCACCACCGTGGCAAGGCCCGCGAACAGGTCCAGCCGCCGCTCGCGGATGCCGATGACCCCAAGTGGGCCGAGAAGCTGGTCACCGAGACCGCCGACGGCATGGCCGGTCAGGAGTTCCTCGCCGAGCCCAGCACGTGGTGCGGCTTCTGCCCGGCCAAGGTCTCGTGTCCGGCGCACGCCGACGGTGGGCAGGTGACCCCATGACTCCCGAGGAGCTCGCCGCCCGGCTCGGCCAGCCCGCGCCGACTCCCGAGCAATCCGCTGCCATCGGTGCACCGCTCGAACCCGGCGTCGTCGTCGCCGGCGCCGGCTCCGGCAAGACCGAGACGATGGCAGCCCGCGTGGTGTGGCTGGTCGCCAACGGGCTCGTCCGTCCGGAGCAGGTACTCGGGCTGACCTTCACCCGCAAGGCCGCACGCGAGCTGGCGAGCCGGGTCCGCCGCCGGCTGTCCCAGCTTGCCGCTCGTGGCGTCCTGGACGACGCTCAATTGCTGGACGGCGAGCCGACGGTGGCGACGTACGACTCTTTCGCCGGACGGATCGTCACCGAGCATGCGCTCCGTCTCGGTCGCGAACCGGGTGCCCGGCTGATCACCGAGGCGGTTGGTTGGCAGTACGCCACCCGTGTTGTCGAGGCGTACGCCGGCCCGATGGACGCGGTCGAGTACGCGCCGGCGACGGTCATCAACAAGGTGCTCGCCCTGCACGGTGAGCTGGCAGGCCACCTGGTCGACCCAGCGGAGCTCGCCACGTTCGCCCGCGAGCTGCGCGCTTCGGTCGACGCGCTACCGCCGGTGCCGCGGATGAAAGGGCCCTACTACGCGGACGTTCGCAAGGCGTTGGACGTCCAGGACGCCCGGGCGCAGCTCGTGCCGATCGTCGAGGAGTTCCGCGCTTTGAAGCGCCGGCACGAGACGGTTGATTTCGCCGATCAGGCGGAGCTGGCCTCCCGGCTGGCCGAGAAGTTCCCCGAGGTCGGTGCCGATGAGCGCGAGCGCTACGGGGTCGTCCTGCTCGACGAGTACCAGGACACCAGCCACGCCCAGCTGGTCCTACTGCGATCGCTGTTCGGCGACGGGCACCCCGTGACGGCCGTGGGCGACCCGTGCCAGTCGATCTACGGGTGGCGTGGGGCCAGCGCCGGCACGCTGACCTCGTTCCGGCGCGAGTTCACCCGGATCGACGGGGCGCCCGCCCGGCTTGACTCGCTCACCACGAGTTTTCGCAACGGCCCGGAGATTCTCGCGGTCGCCAACGCGGTCGCCGAACCACTGCGGGCCGAGGGGCTCGACGTCCCGGTGCTGTCGCCGCATGCAAACTCCGCGCCAAGCGAAGTCGTCGCCGCGATGCATCGCACTGCCGATGACGAGGCGGCCGACATCGCACGCCGGGCCCGGGCGTTCTGGGACTCCTCGGCCGAAGGCCGCACCATCGCCGTCCTGGTCCGCAACCGAAACCAGATCCCGCGCATCGACGCCGCGCTCCGGGCCGCTGGCCTGCCCGTCGAGGTCGTGGGTGTGGGCGGGCTGCTTGCGACTCCCGAGGTAGCCGACGTCGTCGCGACGCTCCGGGTGCTCGCAGATCCCGCACGAGGCGACGCCCTCATGCGGCTGCTGACGGGCTCCCGGTGGCGGCTCGGACCGCGCGACATCGACGCGCTGGCCCGGTGGGCCTGGCGGCTCGCGCACCACGGTGGTGCTTCGCGCACCAGGGTGGCCGCAGCCGGGGACGACGGCACGTCCGACGCGGGAAGCGCGCCGGGCTCCGATCCTGCTGCCGGTGAGTCGACAAGTCTCGAGGCCGACCCGGACGATGTCGACGAACGCAGCCTCGTCGACGCTCTCGACGCGCTGCCCGAACGCGACGGCTGGTTCTCGCCGGAGGGACACCGACGGCTCACGGCACTCGCGCAGGAGTTGCGCGCGTTGCGGGCCCCCGTCGGTCAGCCCTTGCCCGACCTCGTCCATGACGTCGAGCGCATGCTCGGACTGGACGTCGAGGTTGCGGCCCGTGCGGACGCGACCGGACGCGCCAACCTCGACCGGTTCCTCGACGTGACGTCGGAGTTCGCGGCCTCCGGTGAGTCGCCCACGCTTGCGGCGTTCCTGGCCTATCTCGAAGCTGCGGAAGAAGCGGAGCGAGGCCTGCGTCCGGGCGAGGTCGAGGTGTTCGGCGACCGGGTCCAGATCCTCACCGTGCACGGCGCCAAGGGCCTGGAGTGGGACGCCGTCTTCGTGGCTGGACTGGTCGATCAGCTTTTCCCGGCCGGCCACGCCGAAGATCGCGCCTGGCTCGGTGACCCCGGTGATCTGCCGTACCCGCTGCGCGGCGATGCGTCCTCACTGCCCAAGCTGCGGCTCGACACCGCGTCCGACCATCGCGACGCTCGCGACGTCGTCAAGCGGTTCGCGGAGGAGTGCGGGGCGGCCGGCCGGTTGGAGGAGCGGCGGCTGGCCTACGTGGCGGTCACCCGCGCTCGCCGGCTCCTGGTGTGCAGCGGTTTCTGGTGGGGCGACGGCGTGCGTCCTCGAAAGCTCTCGGAGTTCCTCGTCGAAATCCGCGCGGTGTGCGAGAACGGCGCCGGGACGGTGAGCCAGTGGTCGGCCGAGCCCGCGGACGGTGAGACGAATCCGCTGGACGAGATCGCACCCGAGTACCGCTGGCCGTACGATCCGCTCGGCACCCGGCGGGCGGTCGTCCAAGAGGGCGCTGAACTTGTCCGTGCCGCTCTCGCCGGGGAGGACGCCGACGACTTACTAGCTGAGGCCGCCATTACCGAGGCCGCGGCCGAGTGGGACGCCGAGGTGGAGCGCCTGATCGCGGAGCGCGAGCGGCTCGCGTCCGGCCGCGAGGTGGAAGTCCCGGTGCCAGGGCACCTGTCGGTGTCGCCACTCGTGCAACTCCGGGACGATCCTGCCGCGCTGGCGCGGTCGATCCGCCGTCCGATCCCGCGGGCGCCCGCGCCGCTCGCCCGCCGCGGCACGCTGTTCCACGCCTGGCTGGAATCCCGCTGGGGTGCACCGCGGCTGCTCGACACCGACGAGCTGCCCGGCTCCGCCGACGACGGGGCGGCGCACGACCGAGAGCTCAGCACGCTGCAGGAGTCGTTCCTGGCCTCGGACTGGGCGTCCCGCACACCGGCCGAGGTCGAGCCGCCCTTCGAGCTTCTCGTGGCGGGCGTCCTGATCCGGGGACGGGCCGACGCGGTCTTCACCACGCCGGACGGCGGCATCGACGTCGTCGACTGGAAGACCGGACGGCCGCCCCGGGACGCCGCCGAGGAGCAGGTCCGAGCCATCCAGTTGGCGGCGTACCGGCTGGCCTTCGCGACGCTCCGGGGCGTGCCGCTGGAGAAGGTGGGTGCCGCATTCCACTACGTGCGCGAGAACCTGACCCTTCGCCCGGTCGACCTGATGGATCAGTCCGAGCTTGAGGACTTGATCCGCAGCATCCCCAGCGCATCTTGACGACGGCTGTCCCTGGCCTTCACGGTCTACCGGCGCAAGCGACGTTGACGACGTCTCAGGATCGGGATTTCATGCGGATCAGGCCCTCTTGGGCGATGGTCGCGACGAGCCGTCCGTCCCGAGTAGAGACCCGGCCGATGGCCAGCCCGCGGCCGCCTGAAGCGGACGGCGACACCTGGTCGTAAAGCAGCCATTCATCGACCCGGAATGGCCGGTGGAACCACATCGAGTGGTCCAGCGAAGCGGTCTGCAACCCGGGCGCACCGATGTGTAACCCATGGGGGATCAGCGTGGCGCCGAGCAGGCTGAGATCACTGGCATAGGTGAGCACACACGCGTGCGTCGTCGGGTCGTCCGGGAGCTCGCCGGCGGCGCGCATCCACAGCCGAGCCTGTGCCGGGTGGTGATCGGATGACCATCCGCTCGCGCGCCGCGAGTCTCCGACGTATCTGATGTCGAGCGCAGCCCACTCCCTGTCCCACGCCGATCTCGGCACGTTCGACAGTTGCGCGAAGAGTTCGGCCAGTTCCGCACATTCGTCCGGTTCGGGAACGGCCGGCATGACGTCCTGGTGGTCGAAGCCTTCCTCAGCGACCTGGAACGAGGCGGTCAGATAGAAGATCGCCTTCCCGTGCTGGCGGGCGGCCACTCGCCGCGTGGCGAACGACCGTCCGTCGCGCACGTGCTCCACGTCGTAGACGATCGGCACCGACGTGTCGCCGGGCAGCAGGAAGTACGAGTGCAGCGAATGGACGGCGCGCTCGGCCGGCACGGTCCGCACGGCCGCGACGAGCGCCTGCCCGGCTACCTGGCCACCGAAGACACGCTGCAGCGACGTCTCGGGCTGGCGGCCCCGGAACAGGTTCTCCTCGATCGTCTCGAGATCCAGCAGGGCGACCAGGTCGTCTAGGGACTGCGGCACGAGACGCATGATCCCACACACCCGTTGCCGTCCAGGTCGGTGTCAAAGCACGACCTGGACGGCAACGGGTGTGGGGCTGGTTTGCCCAATCAGTTCAGCCGGACGATCCGATCCTCGAGGGTCGGAGTGATGACGCCCAGATCCTGGATGTGCTCGAGCAGCACGTCGGCCATGATCTCGCGCGTCACCGTGTCGCCAGGATCGGCCGCCAGCATGGTGTAGTCGTCGCCACCCGCGTTGACGAAGTCGTTCGTCGCCAGCGAGTAGGTGGTGTCGTCCGGAAGGATCGGCGTCCCGTCGTCGAGCTCGACGCTCACCACCCGGCTGCCTGGGGGCTGCGAGACGTCGTAGGTGAAGCTGAACCCGGAGACCTGCGGGAACCGGCCGTTGGCGCTAGGCATCGCGGCCACACCGTGCTCGAGGATCTCCCAGAGGAGCTCGCCCGTGACCGTACGGGTGATCACCTGGTTGCCGAACGGCAGGGTGGCGAAGACATCACCCACGACGAGGTCCCACGGTGGGCCCGCGGCGTACCCCTCTGCCGGCCGGCGCAGACTGGTGTCCTGCGGGGCATAGGATGACGGCAACGGCGTGCGGATCCCTCCGCCGTTGGTGAAGGCGACGTCGGTGCCGTACCGCAGCCGCATGGAATCCGTGATCAGATTTCCGATAGCCGTCTCGCCGGTCCGCTCGACTGCAGGCTCGCCGCCGCGCGGGAAGATGTCGGTTGCCACACCGATCTCGGCGTCGAACTCGGCCGCGAGGTCGGCGCGGAACGGCGCTAGCATCTCAACGATCGCCGGATCGGGTTCGACGTTTGCGGCGACGGGGGTCACGAACTCGTTGCTGGACTCCACGACCGCGCCGTTCCGGCGATCGACGGTTAGCTGGGTACGGCCGTACGTTGCCCCCTTGGACCGGTTCTCGAGCACCAGCTGACCGTTGATCTCAGCCTCGAACAAGACGTCGGTGTGGTCTCCGAAGATGACGTGGAAGCCCTCGACCGCGTTGGCGAAATCGACGAGTGGTCCGACGGGGTTTCCAGAGGCGTCCGTGCCCGTCACGCCCTTGTGAGTGATGACGATGAAGACCTTCGCCCCCTCGCGCGCAGCTGCCTCCCGAGCCCGGTTGGCGGCCTCGACCGCGTCCGTGACCTCGATCGTGCCGAAGTTGCCCGGGAACACGAGGCTCGGCGCCTCCTCGTTCGTCAGCCCGATGACGGCGACCTTGACACGGTCGACGTCGAAGATCACGTAGTCCTCG
>JASLBX010000233.1 GCA_030146385.1 Jiangellaceae bacterium
ATCAGATGTATGCGATGACCGGCAACCTCGCCGATGCGCAGGAATGCGTCCAGGAGGCGTACGCGCGCGCCTGGCAGCACTGGAAGACGGTGCAGCAGGCCGCCAATCCAGCTGCCTGGGTGCGGACGGTCGCCTGGCGCATCGCTGCGAGCCGCTGGCGCAAGACCCGCAACGGGCTCAAGGCCTTCGCGCGCAACGGCCGTCCCGAGCACACCCAGCCGCCGTCGCCCGACCACGTCGCCCTGATTTCCGCGCTGAAGGAGATCTCCGAAGAGCAGCGGCGGGCCATCGTCCTGCATCACCTCGTCGGCATGTCGGTCGACGAAGTCGCCCAGGAGGTCGGCGCGCCGGTGGGTACGGTCAAGGCCCGGCTGTCCCGCGGCCGCGCCGCACTGGCGGAGTTACTCCGCGAAGAGCCGATTGGAGGTGACGCCGATGTCCACTGAGTGGGGTGATCTCGAGCGTCGCCTTAACGAGCTCGGCTCCGACATCGGCGGCGCGCCACTTCCCGGTCCGGACGCGGCTCGGCGCCGCGGTCGACAGCGGACCCGCCGGCAGGTGGCCGGCGCGACCCTCGGCATTGCCGCGGCGGCGTTCGGTGTGATCTCGCTGGGCGGACTCGGCCCGCTGTCGATCTCACAGCCCGAGCCAGCTGACACGCCGACGCCGACGCCGTTCCCAACCGAGGATGTCGTCGAACCCGGCGATGACTTGGCATTGACGGTGGATGACCTGGAGGCTTCGTCGGGCGCGGACGAACTAGTGGGCTGGCAGCCGGTGGATGGCCCGCCCGCCGGGCCATTCCTCTGCGCGCCCGCACCAGGAGATGCCGAGCATGTCATCGAGAGCTGGTTCCAGAGCTCTCCGGACGGATATCTGCACCAGATCATCGAGATCAGCACGGCCGGGACCGCTCAGGCCAGGTTTGAGGCGGTCATCGACGAGGTGCTGTCGTGCGTCGAAAAGCGCAACGCCGACAGTCCGGACGACAACCAGCTCAGCAATGTCTGGACGGTCGACGGCATCGGCGACAGCTCCTGGCTGGCCGAGTACTTCGTGCCTCCGCGCGGCCCCGCTGGCGAGTTGATGATTGTCCAGGTCTCCGTCGCATTGGCCGGCGAGAGCCTCACGATCATCACCAGCGGCGGACCCGGCATGCACGGAGTCGAGGCGGGTCCGCTGCCGTACGAGAACCTGGTCGCAGCGACCGAACCGTTGTGCGCGTGGGCTGGGCGCGAATGCATCGGCGAGCCGGATCCGCAACGCGTCTACCCTCCGGCCAACACCGACGTGGAGCCGGGCTGGCTGACCATCGACGACGTCGTGGCCGCAATGCCGTACTTCGCAAGCATTAACACAGTCGATGCAATTGAAGACGCGCACGGAATGCATGTCTGCTTCGAAGCAGCGGGCGACCCGTTCGCCGCCGGGGCGGGGTCGTTCGAGAACCGTTCGTACTGGGATAACCGCGACACATCCCTGGAGACCACCGTCGCTCAGCTCGTCCTTCGGTTCGAGTCCGGCGATGCGGCCCAGTCCTACTACGCCCAGCTTGCGGATTCGGTCGAGGCGTGCGGCGGCCAGCAGACCGGCGCAGTAAGCGGTGACAGCTACGCTGGCGTCACGTGGCTCACGGCCGACGAATTCGTCAGTTTTCACCTGGGCGCCGTGGTGCACGACTCGGCCGTATCAATCCTGGTGACGGGCGAGCCGTCGGGCGCGCAGGATGAGCTTCCCGCCGAGCAGATGCAGGCGTTGCTCGACCGCGCCGGCTCCCGGCTGGGAGAGCTGGAGTAGGTCACGAGCCTGCGTCGTAGCGTGTGGCAATGACACGCAACGACGCGACAGCCCGCGACCTGGCAGACCCGCTCGCTCACCTGCGCAACCGGTTCGAACTGCCCGACGGCCTGATCTACCTGGACGGCAACTCGCTCGGGCCGTTGCCGGTTGGCGTCCGCGAACGGGTTGCGGCCGTCGTGGCCGACGAGTGGGGCAAAGACTTGATCACGTCCTGGAATGCCCACGACTGGATCGGCCTCCCGGCTCGCGTCGGCGCCAGGATCGCCCGCCTCATCGGCGCGCGCGATGACAGCGCGATCGCTGGCGACTCCACGAGCGTCCAGCTGTTCAAGCTCCTTGTAGGTGCGACCAGGCTGCGGCCCGGCCGCCGGGTGATCGTCACGGAAGCCACCCTGTTTCCCACGGACGCGTACATCGCGGCGAGCGTCGCCCGGCTGACCGGTGGCGAGATTCGCTGGTGTGATCCGCTCGATGTCGAAGCGTCGCTGGCTGATGACGTCGCCGTCGTCGCGCTCACGCACGTCGACTACCGGAGCGGCCGTATGCACGACGCCGCCTCGGTCACCGCCGCGGCCCACTCCGTAGGTGCGCTGGTGTGCTGGGACCTGTGCCACTCCGCTGGCGCGGTGCCCGTGAAGCTGGCTCAATGGGACGCTGACCTGGCGGTCGGCTGCGGGTACAAGTACCTCAACGGCGGGCCCGG
>JASLBX010000246.1 GCA_030146385.1 Jiangellaceae bacterium
GCCAAGAACACGAACTTCACCAGCGCTGCGATTCCGATCGCCGCGCTGGTGAAGTTCGTGTTCTTGGCGACAACCGTGTACGGCTCACCCTTGGCGGCGAGCGCGTCGAGCAGGATCTGCTCGAAGTCGAACGTTGTCGCGTACGGGCCGGTCGCTACGGGCACCGGCCCCGACGGCGTGTCGACGAACGTCCACGGCGCGGTCTCCCACAGGGCGACCTCGTTGAGCCCCAGGACGTCGGGCTTCTCCTTGACGATGAGCTCGGCGATCGCGTCGGCCCGCTGCGGGAAGTCGGTGCGCACCATCTCCGCGTAGATGGCCCCGGCCCGTTCGATGAGTTGCGGGACGCTCGTCGCGCCGAACAGCGGCCGCAGGTTCGCGCCCAGGTAGACGTTGTAGATGCCAACGTCCATGGTCACGGCGGAGACCGGCGCCGCCGACACCCCTTCTGCGGGCACCGGAGCCGGTGCACTGCTCGCGACACCTGGCGCCAAGCCCATCCCAGCCACGAGCGCCGCCGTGGCGGCGCCTCCGGCGGCGATGCGCCAACGCATCCAACGAGACCTGTTCATTCGCCCTCCATCGGCCGGTGGACTGACTTTGCCCGGCCAAGCGTTCGGCCGCAAGAGGTGAGCAGGATATTTCGTACGCCCGGCACTGGCGTCACCGCGCCCCGGCATGCTCTTCGAGCCGCTTGAGCACCACGTCCCAGCCGGAGTCGTACTGGTCTCGCAGCGACACTCCCTTCTCGCCGAACTCTTCCCACGCGGTGTGAGTGAGCATGACCTCGGTGCCTCCCTCGACAGCACGGAGTGTCACCTCAAGGCGGGATGCCGCCAGCGGCTCGCTGGTCGGGTGCCACGACAGCACAAATCGAGTGGGCGGGTTCCAGGCAAGGACGTCGGCCCAGCTGAACTCGCGCCCGTCGGTGGTCACCTCGACGACGCGGCCACCGACCCGGCCCTCGAACCGGATGGTGCGCACGGCATCCGCGTCCTGAGTGATCGCGTGCGTGTCGACCGGCCACCACTCCCCCATCCGGGCGGTGAACAGGTCGAACGCGCCCTCGACGGGCAACGGGACAGTGCAGGTCTTCTGTACCGGCGGAATCTTGGTCGCGGAGTTGGACATGGTGGCTCCTTCCAGTCGAGCTGCGTGAGCGAAGTGGTCGAGGACGTTCTGCCAGCGGGAGTCGATCCAGCGGTGCAGCGCCGACAATCCATTGGGGTCAACGCCGTAGATCCGCCGGTTGCCGGCGGAGGTCGCGGCGACGAGACCCGCGTCGACCAAGGCCTTCAAGTGCTGGGAGACCGCGGGACGGCTGACCGGAAAGGCTTGAGCGATCTGGGTGACCGCCGACGGCCCCCGTTGGATGAGGTACTCAAAGATCGCCCGCCGGGTCGGATCGGCGAGGACCGTCAGCTGTGCCGACCCATCCACAAAGACCTCCATCGGTAAGCCATCACTTACCGTAAGTACTGACTTACCAGTGTGTCAAGGGCCCACCGCTGCCCTGGTCACGAATGAACGCCGGCCTACGGCGCGACGAAGATGCAGAACGGGTGCCCCGAAGGGTCTCCGTACACCCGCAGCGGCTCCTCGGGATCATCAGAGCGGTCGAGCAGGAGCTCAGCACCGAGGGACAGGGCGCGTTCATGTTGAGCGTCGAGCTCGGCCTCGGTCGGAACGGTCATATCGAGGTGCAGCTGCTGCGGAATGGGGCCTTCCGGCCAGGTCGCCCTCGCCAGCGAGTCGACGTTCTGAAAGGCGATCGCCTGACCACCGCCCGGAGGCCGAAGCACCAGCCAGTCGCGACCTCTCGGGTCTGGCTCACCGGGCGCTGGAGGCTCGTCGCCCGGCCGATATTGCCAGCCAAGCAGACGGCGGTAGAACTCCGCAAGTGCTCGGGCGTCGGTGGTGTCGAGGACTACCTGCCGGACAACGGGGAATGCTTGTTGTGCACTCATCTGAGCCACCTCCAGCGACCACGCTACGGCCGCCCACCGACAACCGAGGCGGTCGAGCGCTAGGTGTGAGTTGCCGTTTTGGGGGTAGGGCGTCTCTATAGAGGAGGAGCAACCAATGGGTATTGGTGTTGGAGTATTTCTGCTGGCCATCGGTGCCATCTTGGCGTTTGCCATCGAATGGGACCCGGCCGGCGTGTCCGTCGACGTCATGGGGTGGATTCTGATGGTGGCCGGTGCCCTGGCCATCCTTATGGAGCTGCTGGTGTTTGCGCCGCGTCGCCGCACAGGCGGAAGGGTCACCGAGCGCCGGACGTACGACGACGAGCCGCCCGCGTACTGAGCAGACCAGAACACGAAAGTCCACCAAGGCGTCGGCATCCGCGGCTGACGCCCTAGAGGGAGCCATTCATGGGACGAGTCGCCTTCATCGTCGATGACCTGTTCGAAGACGCCGAGTTCATGGATCCGTTCGACCGCGTTCGGAAGGCGGGCCATGACGCCGTGGTCGTCGGGCTTTCCGCCGGCAAGGAGATCACCGGCAAGAAGGGCGCGAAGGCCACAGTCGACAAGGCGTCATCGGAGGTCAGCGCCGATGATTTCGATGCGCTCGTGATTCCTGGCGGCTACTCGCCCGACAAGGTGCGCACCGACGAGAACCTCGTGGCGCTTACCCGTGAGATTCACGCCGCGGGGAAACCGGTCGCGGCGATCTGCCATGCCGGCTGGGTGCTCGCCGAGGCGGACATCATCCGCGGCAGGACCGTGACGTCGTACCACTCCATCCGCACCGACCTGAAGAACGCCGGCGCAA
>JASLBX010000289.1 GCA_030146385.1 Jiangellaceae bacterium
CGAGCCCGTTCTCCGTCGACGACCAGGTTTCTCGCGACCGTCCATAGCCATGGCCGTACCGAGCCGCGACCCGGTTGCATCGACTGCGGGTTGCGCCAGGCCCGGAACAGCGTCTCCTGCACGACGTCCTCGGCGCGCTGGCGGTCACCCGACACGAGCCGCAGCACGTACGAGAACAGCGCGCTGGCATGCTGATCGTAAAGAGCTCGCACGAGCTCCTCGTCGGCCGTTGGCGCCCGCATGCCCGGAGCACGTCCGAACGGCTCGCCCGGTTCACCGGCTCGCATACTCCACTAATATCCGACCGAGCACGTACACAACAGGGGCAGCGACAACAATCGGCATAACAACCCGCAACGGTGTCACGGCGACCGCGACATCCCGCGCCCTGGCGGCCACCAACTGCCCCTGCCGCCGCCGCGACTCATAAGCCAGGACATCGACCACCGCCAGCGCGACGATTGCCATGACCGCGCCGAACGCTGCCACCGTTACCGCGCTGACCGGCGGAACGTCCGAGAAGGTCCCAAGCCACATCACCAGACCCGCGGCCAGAGCAGCGGCGACGAGCACGGCCAGCAGGCGGCGCAGCATCGGAGAGACGCCGAGCGCGTCGGCCAGTACAGCGATGCCCGCGCCCAGCAGTCCCAGGGCCACGGCGTGACTCCCACCTTCCGCGTACCGCAGGCCCACCCACGCGACCGGCAGGACGGCGAGGACGCACGCCGCGACCGTCAAAGTGAGTGACGCCGTCAACTGCGGACGGCCGTCGCGCCGGAACAACTGAAGCACGATCGCCAACACGAGTGCGGGCCCAAGCACGATCGCCACAGGGGCCAAGCCGGGCAACCCGGCCCAGGCGGTCCACCCCGTCGCCCCAACGCCGACGAGGAGCGCGAGCCAGGCGGCGCTGTTCGCTGCGGGAACCGGTGCAAGCCGCACTGCACCCATGACAAAGACGACCTGGGCGATGAGCACGCCGCCCGCGAGAAACATACCGCCGGCGGCCGAGCCCACGGCCAACACTCCGATCAGGCCGGCAGCCAGCAGCGAGGACACACGGCAGATTTTCCCAGAGCCTAGACCCCGCCCCCCGCGAAAGGAGGCAACAACTCCACAACGGAACCGTCACCGACTGGGACATCGCGATGGTCACGCTTGCCCACCGGCGTACCGTCGACGATCACTGAGCAGATGCCCAAGATGGCATCAAAGCGGGGTAAGTCGCCATGCCGCGAGCGGGCCTCGTCGAGGACGGCGGCAAGCGTGCCGGCGGCGACCGTCTCCTCGGTGATGCCGGCCGCCGCCCGCAGCGACGCCCAGTAACGCAGGGTCACTCCGGTCGGACGGCCGGGCGGGTTCGTAGACACATGAGATATCCTGCCAACAGGCAGGGACCCCGGGCAGTGTCGCCCCCGGCGGGTCCCCCTCTCGTTTCGGACCCTGGAGGCGACATGAGTTCGACCATCCTCCTACTCACGAACGCCTTGCAGCCGTCCGCCGAGGTGCTTCCCGCGCTCGGCCTGCTGCTTCACAACGTCCGGGTCGCGCCCGCCGAAGCGTCCGCCCTGCTCGACGCCCCCACCTGCGACTGCGTGCTCGTCGACGCCCGGCGTGATCTCGGGCACGCGCGGGCGCTCACCCAGCTGATCCGCACCACCGGCGTGGACGTGCCCCTCCTCGCGGTAGTCACCGAGGGCGGGCTTGCGGCGATCACCGCCGACTGGGGCATCGACGACGTGCTGCTCGACACTGCGGGACCGGCCGAGGTCGAGGCCCGGCTCAGGCTCGCCACCGGGCGCTTGGCGGCGGCACGGGCGGGTGAGGCTGTGCCGGACGAGATCCGCTCGGGCGATCTGGTGATCGACGAGGCCACCTACACCGCCCGCATCTCGGGCCGGACGCTCGATCTCACGTACAAGGAGTTCGAGTTGCTCAAGTTCATCGCCCAGCACCCGGGCCGCGTGTTCGCCCGGGCCCAGTTGCTGCAGGAGGTGTGGGGCTATGACTACTTCGGCGGCACCCGCACCGTCGACGTGCACGTGCGGCGCTTGCGCGCGAAGCTTGGTACTGACTACGAGGCGCTGATCGGCACCGTCCGCAACGTCGGCTACCGGTTCGTCCCGCCCGGTGGCCGCCGCGACGAAGTCGAGAGCCGCGTGCGAGAGCAGGATCCGGTTTCGCGAGGGTAACCTCGCCGGGTGATCCTTACTGGCCCCTTGGACGATGCCGCCACCGACGCGGTCCGCGCGCTCTATGCGTCTGCGACTGAAGCGGACGGCGTGATGCCCGCGTCCGAGGACGCCCGGCTGGGTCTCACTGACCCTGGCCGCACGCATGTGCGCGCCGTGTTGGACGACGGGACGCTCGCCGGCTACGCACAGCTTGCTGGTGACGGCACCGCCGAATTGGTTGTGCATCCAGACTCGCGCCGCAAGGGGATTGGGCGGCAACTGCTGGATCGGGTGCTCAGCCTGGGCGCGGAGCGGGTCTGGGCGCACGGCGATCATCCGGGCGCGGCGGCCCTCGCGTCGTCCGCCGGGCTGGCCCGGAGCCGGTCGCTCTGGCAGATGCGGCGTACGATGACCGGGCTCGACCTGCCCGCACCGAGCCTGCCGCCGGGGGTACGTGTTCGCACCTTCGAGCCGGGCGACGAATCGGCCTGGCTCGCCGTCAATGCCGCTGCCTTCGCCGACCATCCTGAGCAGGGACGCTGGACTGCTGCTGACCTTGCCCAGCGGATGTCCGAGTCGTGGTTCGACCCGGCCGGATTGTTTCTGGCGGAACGTGATGCGGGCATTGTCGGGTTCCACTGGACGAAGATGCCCAACCCGGACGAGGGCGAGGTGTATGTGTTGGGTATCCATCCGGACGAGCAGGGCACCGGGTTGGGACGCGTCCTCCTGGTGATCGGCCTGCGCTACCTGCGGTACCAGGGGGTTAGCCACGTCGAGCTGTACGTCGAGGAGTCCAACGTGGGGGCCCGCAAGCTCTACTCGGCCATGGGGTTCAC
>JASLBX010000315.1 GCA_030146385.1 Jiangellaceae bacterium
ACGCCCTGCGCGCCGGCAGCATCAAGGGCCGCCGCGCCACCGTGCGCCGCGAGCGCTACGAACGCGGGTAGCTAGAAGGCCACGAAGCGGATCGTCCATGGAGTTCCTCGGTTCGGGGATCGTGCTGAAGCGGCTGAACCTCGCCCGCGTCGAAGACGTGGAGCTGACGGACATCTGGCCGACGGTCCGGTTCGACACTGAGCCAGATGAGGTTCGGCGGACGATGGTCGAGGCGGACGAGGGCCACGTCCTCGTCCTCGATGAGCAGGAGCGGCCCCAGCGGTGGCTGCGTAGCCGCGACGTGCCGAACGCTGGCCCGCTCCAGCGGGATGCGGGCATTCCCGTCGAGACCGTGCTCAACTCCGACGTAACCCTGGCCGACGCCTTACAGGAGATGCTGACCAGCGCGGTCGGCGCGGCGGTGATTGTCGACCGCGACGGCGGCTACCTCGGCACCCTTGATCTGGATGTGATCATCCGGGCCATCGGTGAGATGCGCGACGAGGCCCGCGAGCGCGACCGTGAAGAGGTGCGCGCCACGTCGCCGACGACCACCACGCCGGCCTCCGAGGAAGCCGGATGAGCGTCCTCGACCAACGGGCCCCGGCAGAGGAGCCAGGGGCCTCCGTCGATGAACTGCCCCGCCGTCGCACGGCGTTGCCGCAGTGGGCCCGCTATCTCGTGACTCCCCTGGTCGTCGCCGTTGGTTTTCTCACGCTCTACCTCGCCATGAGGGCGCGCGACCTCGGCGGGGTCGAACGTCGGGTCCTCACCTATTCCGTGATCCGGCAACGCACCATCGAGCACATCGACATCTCGTTCTGGGCGACGGTTGTCGTGCTCTCCCTCGCCATCCCGGTCGGGATCGCCCTGACCCGCCCGTGGGCCAGACGTATCACCCCGTTCATGGTCGGGCTTGCGAACATTGGCCAGGGCGTCCCCGCGGTGGGGACCATCGTTGTCGTGTTCCTTCTCGTTACTAGTCGAGGACGCAACGCCGCCATCCTCGGGCTGGCGATCTACGCTTTCCTCCCCGTGCTCCGCGGGACTATGGTCGGCCTCCAGCAGGTGCCTGGAGAGTTGATCAAGGCGGCGAGGGGCATGGGACTGAGCCGGATGCAGGTACTGCGCCAGATCGAGCTGCCGCTGAGCGTGCCGATCTTGCTCGCCGGTGTCCGCACGGCACTCGTCTTGACGGTGAGCACCGCACCGCTCGCCGCCTTCGTTCAAGGTGGGACCCTCGGTGCCATCATCACCACGGGGTTCGCCCAGACCCGGTTCACACTCGTTGTCACGGGGAGCGTCCTTGCCGCGGGCCTCGCCCTGCTGGCGGACTGGGCGGGAGGGATTGCCGAGGACAAGCTACGACCTCGTGGCCTGTGAGACACTCTTGCACTTCTAGTCGATCAAGGAGAACACTCCGATGCATAAGACCAGATTGACATTCAAGGTGGCGGCGCTGTTCGCTGCCTTCTCCCTCGCCCTTTCCGCCTGCGGAGACGATGACGCCGCCGGCGGAGACGCTGACACCGACGGCGCCGCGGCGGAGAACCTCCTCTCCGAGAAGTACGACCTCTCGGGACAGACCGTCCGGTTCGGTTCGAAGGACTTCACCGAGCAGCTCGTGCTGGGACAGATCGCGGCGCTCGCGCTCGAAGCGGCCGGCGCCGAGGTCCGGTTGACGGAGAACCTGACGAGCCCCGACGGCCCACGCAACGCGCTGCTCGCCGGTGAGATCGATGCCGCCTGGGAGTACACGGGGACGGCATGGTTCAACTACCTCGGTAACGACGAGGCGATCGATGACCCCATGGAGCAGTGGGAGGCAGTGAGAGACGACGATCTCGAGGAGAACAACGTCTTCTGGACCGAGCCGGCTCCCTTCGACGACACGTACGGTTTCGCCTACCCACGCGCGGCGGTGGAGGAGTTCGGCATCGAGACCGTCTCCGATTTGGCCGCTTTTGTCCAGGACAATCCCGACCAGGCAAGCCTCTGCGTCGATCCCACGTTCACGACGCGTGAGGATGGACTGCCGCGTGTCGAGGAGATCTACGGCTTCGAGTGGCCGGAGGACCAGTTCCACCAGTCGGACTTCGGTGTGATCTACAACTCCGTGGCCGAGCAGGATCCGTGCAACTTCGCGGAGATATTCACCACCGACGGACGCCTCGGCGCTCTGGACCTCATGGTGTTGGAGGACGACCAGAACGCCTTCATTAGCTACCTCTCCGCGGTGATGATGATGCAGAGCTTCGCGGATGAGCACCCGGACATGATCGAACTGTTGGAGGAGATCGGCGAGCCGATGACCGAGGATGTCATGATCGCCCTGAATGAGCGCGTCGACGTTGACGGTGAGTTCCCCGAGGACGTCGCCGAGGAATACCTCCGGGAGCAAGGGTTCATCGAGTAGGTAGAACGGAGCCGTTCGAGCACGATGGGGGGCCATTAGCCAGTTCTCCTCAACCTCGGCAATGACCAGTGCCGAGACCCAGCCGAGAGCGGATCGTGGCGGTGGTGATGTTGCTGCCGCGGTTTGGAGCGCCGGGATCGGATCTTCGAGGTGATGCTGGAGGTCGCCCGGTTCAGGCCGCGTCACTGCTGTGAGGCGACGAGCTGCCGAAGGATGTTGCGTATCTCGGTGGCGCCAGGTGGGTTGTCCGCGCATAGGCAGTGGACGAAAAGCCCGTCAACGGCGGCCGCTATGCCTTGCCGTTGGATGGAATCGGTCACAAGGTCGACCAGACACGAATCGATAGCCTGCCACCACCGGTTGATCTCCGGACGGAGATCGGGTTCGCGCGCAGCCAGGAGGAACAGTTCGTACTCGGCGGCCGTTTGAGCGCGGTTGCCGACCCCAGCGTCAGCGATGAGGGAAGCCAACTCATCCAGTGTTTGGTCACCGGAGGGTATCCGACGGAGCTGATCAATGTAGCTGTCGTTACACGCTGCGAGTGCGGCGTGCAGAAGTTGATCGATCGTCGGGAAGTAGTAAGTGACAGCGCTCGGTGGGATGCCTGCTTCCTCAGCAACGGCACGTTGGGTGACCCCTGTGACGCCCTCGCGCTCGATCATCCGCATCGTCGCCTCCAGGATCAGACGCCGGCGCTGTTGACCTTTACGGCGACGGCCATCGGCGGACGGTTCTTCGTGATTCACCGCATCAGCGAGCATGTCAGAGCTGTCCTCCGAACTCGAGTGCCATCACCCCGGCAATCACGAGGGCGATACCGACGGCCTGAACCCAGGTCATGCTCTCGCCCAGGAACACCACACCGACGACGGCGATCAAGGCAATGCCCACCGATGCCCAAACGCCGTAGGCAACACCGATCTGCATGCCGCGAACAAGCGCCTGAGACAGCAGGTAGAACGCCCCAACGTAGCCGATCACGACGACTACCGACGGTAGGAGCTTGCTGAATCCCTCGGACAGCTTCAGGAACGTCGTCGCCGTCACCTCCATCGCAATGGCGACCGCGAGAAAGATCCATTGCATGGGCACCCTCTCCTGAAGAAACTTGAGCGTTTGCCCCAGATTCTACTGCGGCGCAGTCCCCGACGCGCGGAATCCATCGACACCCTCGCGGCGCTTGGTACTTCAGAGCGAGTGGCCACACCGGCTGGGTCCGGGTCGACACAGCACCGCATTAGACGGCCCGTTGTGCGGTCGGCGACGAGGACGCGCTTTCCTACGCGCAATGGGCGGTAAGGATCTGCCCACCGAGGCAGTCTGGGAATACGCCGCACGGGGCGGATTGGACGGAGCTAACAACTCCGTGATGCATCTCACGCTTGCCGGCGGCTGAGATGGCTCCCATCAAGCAGACTTGCGGTAGACGGGCACGTCCGAAGGCGGCAGTGGCATGCTGCCGAGAATGAGGTCGGCGGCCTTCTCGGCAATCATCATGACCGGTGCGTAGATGTTGGCGTTGGTGATGTGCGGCATCACCGAGGCGTCAACCACTCGCAATCCGTTCACGCCGTGCACCCGCATCGTGCCTGGATCGACGACCGCCATGTTGTCGCTGCCCATCTTCGCGGTGCACGAAGGGTGTAGCGCGGTTTCGGCGTCGCGGGCAACCCAGTCGAGAATCTCTTCGTCGCTGTCGACCGCTGGGCCCGGAGAGATCTCGCCGCCGTCGTAGGGCTTGAGCGCCGGCTGGGAGAGGATGTCGCGGGCTACCCGGATCGCCTCGACCCACTCGCGGCGGTCCTGCTCGGTCGAGAGGTAGTTGAAACGCAGGGCCGGATGGACCCGAGGATCGGAGGAGACGATACGTACCGACCCCCGCACGTCGGAGTACATCGGGCCGACATGTACTTGGTAGCCATGTCCGGTGGTGGGCTGCGACCCGTCGTAGCGGATTGCGAGCGGCAGGAAGTGGAACATCAGGTTGGGATAGGCAATCTCGTCGTTGGAACGGACGAAGCCGCCGGCCTCAAAATGGTTCGTCGACCCGGGACCGGACCGGAAGAACAGCCATTGGGCGCCCACCCACGGCCGGCGCCACCACGCAAGCCACGGCTCCATTGACACCGGTTGCGTGCAGCGGTGCTGCACGTAGACCTCAAGATGGTCCTGAAGGTTTTCACCCACACCAGGCAGGTGGGAGACAGTGTCGATGCCGAGCGCATCCAGATGCTCCGAGTCGCCGATGCCTGATAGCTGGAGCAGTTGCGGTGTGTTGATCGCGCCGCCGCACAGGATCACCTCTCCGGCCAGAGCGACCCGCACGGTGCCGCGCTTCACGTAATCGACGCCCGTGGCCCGGCTCCCGTCAAAACGCACGCGGGTCACAAACGCGCGGGTCGCGACGTCGAGGTTCGGACGATGCATGACGGGGTGGAGGTAGGCGCGCGCAGCCGACAGCCGACGGCCTCGGTGGATGTTGCGGTCAAACGCCGCGAAACCCTCCTGGCGGAGGCCGTTGACGTCGGATGTGAGCTCGTGGCCTGCGCCCTGGGCCGCCTCAAGGAAGGCGCCGAACAGCGGGTTCGTCGCCGGTCCTCGCTCGACCACCAGGGGTCCGTCGCCGCCGCGCCAGTCGTCGGCACCGGTCAGACACGTCTCCATGCGTTTGAAGTACGGCAGGCAGTGGGCGTAGTCCCAGGCGGCCATGCCTGGCTCAGCCGCCCACTTGTCGTAATCCATCGGATTGCCGCGCTGGAAAATCATTCCATTGATGGACGACGACCCGCCGAGCACCTTGCCCCGTGCATGGTAGACGCGCCGGCCATGCATGTACAGCTCGGGTTCGGACTGGTAGCGCCAGTCGTAGAAACGGTTGCCAATCGGCATCGCGAACGCAGCGGGCATGTGGATCAACACGTCCCAGCGATAGTCGGACCGACCCGCCTCAAGCAGGAGTACACGAGTCGATCGGTCGGCGCTCAGCCGGTTCGCGAGCGCGCAACCAGCCGAGCCGCCGCCGACAATGACAAAGTCATAATGCTGCTCGGTCATCGGACTCCTTCATAATTCCGCCGCGGCCATGACCGCCGCCGGACAGCGGTCGCCGCCCGGCAGGGTCATCATGAGTGGGCTAGGGCAGCCAGGCCTGCCAGTCGGCTTCATGGGCGTCAACCCACTGCTGGGCAGCCTCGCGACCGTCGAGTCCTTCAACGTCCATGGCGAAGGTAATCTCGTCCTGCCACTCGTTCTCCATCGTCATGTTCGAAAGGAACGTGTGGACATCCGGTAGCCGATCGGCAAGCTCAGCATTGGCCGCCTTGAGCAACACGTCCTCGGGGTAGCCGCAGTCGCGCTCTTCTTCGGGCTTGGCTTCGCACTCTTCCGTCCACTCGGGCAGCTCAACCATGGTGAGGTCATACTGGAAGTGCATCCAGTGCGGCGTGTAGAAGTAAAACAGCACCGGTTCCTCGCGCTCAAGCGCCGCCTGGACGGCCGCCAACTGCGCGGCCTCGGAGCCGGACTGGATCACCTCGAAATCCAGGCCAAGGTTTCGGATGATGTGCTCGTCGAACTGCACGAAGCTCGGGTCGGCGGCGAGAAACTGCCCGGAGTCGCCGGTCTCGGCGGTCGCGAAGACCTCCTCATTGCCCTTGAGGCCCTCCCAGCTGGCCATCTCAGGGAACTCCTCGACCACGTAGGTCGGCACGAACCAGCCGATCTGCCCAATAGCACCGAGTTCGCCGAGCAGCTCGACGGTGCCAAGCTCCTCCACGTAGGTCTCGATGTTGTCCTGGTGGCCCGACGGCCAGATCTCAAGCACCGCGTCGAGCGTGCCATCGTCCAGGCCAGGCCATTGGGCGTTCTCGTCGATCTCGACCACCTCGACCTCGCCGCCGAGCTCGGACTCGATGATGATCTCCGCCACATGGGCGTTGGCGTACGAACCAGGCCAGGGATTCGCCACGATCGAAACGGCCCCCTCCTCGGCCGGACTTTCATCGACGTCGCCGAGGTCGACGTCCTCCGGATCGGCGGCACAGGCCGCCAGCAGCACGCTCGCCGCTACCACAGGCACCGCAAGGCGCCAGTCCCTCCATGTGTTATGGGTTGTCACGTCGACCTTCCTCTCCCCTGCATCTGCAGTGGCTGCTATGCCGTCTTGAGCTTCGCCCGCTCCCGTTCGCGCGCCTCGGCGGAGGCGCCGCCGAGCGACTGAGTGATCCGGTCGAGCACGATACCGAGTAGCACGATGGCCAGGCCAGCCACGACGCCACGTCCGATCTCGCCACGCGTGAGGCCACGTACTGCTTCGATGCCAAGCCCGCCGGCGCCGATGAGGCCAGCGATGATGATCCCCGCGAGGACCATCATTGTGGTCTGGTTCACGCCCATCAGGATGGTCGGCTTCGCCAGCGGTAACTGCACAGTGCGCAGCAACTGCCACCTCGTAGCTCCCTGCGAGCGGGCGGCCTCGACTACCTCCTGGTCCACCTGCCGGATTCCTGCATTGGTCATTCGCACCGCTGGCGGCAGCGCGTAGATCACTGAGGCGATGATGCCTGGCACGCGGCCCACGTTAAACAATGCAACCACTGGAACGAGGTAGACAAAGGCCGGCAACGTCTGCATGCCGTCCAGCAGTGGCCGCAATACACGGTCGAGCACGTCGCTTTGGCTGGCGGCGATGCCAAGCGGGATCGCCACTGCTACTGAGATCACCGTGGCAATCGCAACCTGGCTGAAGGTGTTCATCGCCTCGTTCCACACACCGATCGCGCCGACTGTGACCAAGGCGATGACGGAGAACAGCGCAAAGCCACCGCCGACAACTCGTCCCGCGATGACCGCCACCAGCGCCGTCAGCAGCCACCACGGAATGGTCAGTAGCGCGGTGCGCAGGGGATTCAGCCCGTAGATGATGACCGCGTCGCTAAAGGCCGAAGTAAAAGGAAAGAGCGTGGTGCTCGCCCAGCGGCTCACCTCGTTGGCGATCGTCGCAACCGACAGCGAACCCGCGAACGGGACTTCGTCAGCCAGCCGCGTCGCTCCGAGCAGCCGTCCGGCGACCAGCGCCCCCAGGATTACGGCGATCGCTTTGGTGCCGGCCAGGACCCGGT
>JASLBX010000341.1 GCA_030146385.1 Jiangellaceae bacterium
CATCCAGCCCACTCGGCAAGGCTCCGAAGGCACCCTCCATGCCACCGAGCCGGGTCGCGCAGAACGCATCGGCCACCGGCGCGGGCGCAAACCTGACCAGCAGCGACGCCTGGAGCAGCACCGCCATCCGACCGGCCAACCGGCGCGCCAGGTGGGCTGAGCCGCCGGGATCGGACGCGATCTCGGCCAGCAGCGCGTCAGCTTCGCCGAGCGCGTTGTCGAGGCGTTGGTCGGAGCCCTTGGCCTGCTCGATCTCCGTCCGCCAGGCGCCGACCGCCTCGGGCTCGCGAGCCAGCACACGCAGCAGGTCGAGAGCCTGGATGTTGCCTGCTCCCTCCCAGATCGAGTTCAGCGGCGCCTCGCGGTAGAGCCGCGGCATGCCGCTTTCCTCCACGTAGCCGTTGCCGCCGAGGCATTCGAGCGCTTCTCCGACGGCCGCGGGAGTCCGCTTGCACACCCAGTACTTCGCCAGAGGCAGTGCGATGCGGCGGAACGCGTGCTCGGACGGATCGCTCGCCTCGCCGTCGACAGAGACCGCCAGCCGCATACCCAGCGCGACGGACGCCTCCGCCTCAAGGGCCAGGTCGGCCAGTACGGCCCGCATGACCGGCGCGTCCGCCAGCAATCCGCCAAAGGCCGAGCGGTGGGACGCATGCCACGTCGCCTCCGCGACTGCTCGCCGCTGCAGCGCGGCGGACCCGAGCACGCAGTCGAGCCGGGTGGCGGCCACCATCTCGATGATCGTGGCGACGCCGCGGCCCTCCTCGCCGAGGCGCCAGCCGTAGGTGTGGTCGAACTCCACCTCGGCCGAGGCGTTGGCCCGGTTTCCCAGTTTCTCCTTGAGCCGCTGCAGCCGGAACACGTTCATGCTCCCGTCGTCCATCACCCGCGGGACGGCGAAGCAAGTGAGTCCACCCGGAGCCTGCGCGAGGACGAGGAACAGGTCGCTCATCGGCGCCGAGCAGAACCATTTGTGTCCGGTCAGCACGTACCAACCGTCGCCGCCGTACGGCTCGGCCGACGTGGTGGCGGCCCGCACGTCCGAGCCGCCCTGCTTCTCGGTCATGGCCATGCCGGCAAGGCACCCGTACTTGTTCTCCGGAGTGCGCAGCCCCGGGTCGTACGACGTGGACGCCAGCCGCGGCTTCCACATCGCGCTCACAACGGGATCGACGCGCAACGCCGGGACGGCTGCGTAGGTCATCGAGATCGGGCACATGTGCGCCGGCTCGACCTGGCTCCAGATGAGGAAGGCGGCCGCCCGGGTGACATGGGCGAACGGCTTGTCGGTGGTCCACGCCGTGGCGTGCAATCCGTGCCCGACGGCCGAACGCATGAGCTCGTGCCACGAGGGGTGGAACTCGACCTCGTCGATCCGGTGGCCGTAGCGGTCGTGCGTCCGCAGGACCGGCGGGTTGGCCTCCGCGGTGCGGGCCCATTCGTGGGACTCCCGCGAGCCCGCGAGCCGGCCCAATGTGTGCAGTCGCTGCAGGGTGGCCTCACGCCCGTGGCGGCGGATCGCTTCGACCAGGGCGACGTCGTCAGCGAGGACATCGCGGTCGATCAGCGGCGGGGGCTGGTTCGTCACGTTGTGCGTGGTAGCCACACGTTTACGGTACGCGTCCAGAAAACTCGGTGGCGAGACCCGGCGGCGGGCCGTTACTGTTCCGAAGCATCCGGTTGACCGAGTCGAAGCGAAGGGAGGTGGGCCGCCATGAACGTCTTTGCCATGCCCGCTTCCTTTGCTCCTGTCTCTCACCGGAAGGTTCTTCCCAATGTCGATTCTCGACACGTCTCTGGCTGCCCTCGGCTGGGACGACTCGCTCAACACTGATCTCAAGGCCGTCGACGATGGCCTCCTGCCCGCCCGAGTGTCCCGGGTGGACCGTGGCGGCGCTGACCTGCTCGCTGCGTCCGGGCCGGTTCGTGCCACGTTCGGCCGCGAGGTGCTGTCCGCCATGGCGTCCGACCGGACGGCCGTCCCCACTGTCGGCGACTGGGCCGGTGTGGCGACCTGGCCGGACGGTCGCACCACGATCGAAGCCGTGCTGCCACGCCGCACCAGCGTGGTTCGCGACGGGGTCGACCGGACGTCGCATGGCCAGGTGCTCGCCGCAAACGTCGACCTGGTGGTCATCGTCGAGCACCTCGACCCCGACCCTGACCTCGGCCGAATCGAGCGGTTGCTCGTGCTCGCGTGGGGCAGCGGTGCCCAGCCGCTCGTCGTCCTGACCAAGACCGACCTGGTTCCCGATCCGGACGGCATGGTCGCCGAGGTGGCCACCGCGGCGCCAGGTGCCGAGGTGCTCGGCGTCAGCGCCACCACCGGTGACGGGGTGGACGCCGTTCAGGCACATCTCGCGCCGGGACGGACGATGGTGCTGCTGGGGCCGTCCGGCGCGGGCAAGTCGACGCTGACCAACGCCCTTGCCGGAGCCGAGGTGATGGCCACGAATGCTCCGCGGACCGACGGCAAGGGACGGCACACCACGACCCATCGCGAGCTCGTCGTGCTGCCTGGCGTAGGCGTCGTGCTCGACACACCCGGGCTCCGCTCAGTCGGGCTGGTGGCCGATGCCGGCGCGGTGGCCGACGCATTCCCGGAGATCGCGGAGCTGGCGGAGTACTGCCGGTTCCGAGACTGTGCGCACCAGACCGAGCCTGGCTGCGCCATTCTCGCCGCTCTGGAGGACGGGTCGCTGGACGAGCGGCGGCTAGCGAGCTGGCGCAAGCTCGGCCGCGAGGCCGCGTACCAGGCAAGGCGCGCGGATGCCCGGCTGATGGCTGCGGAACGCGCATCGTGGCGGCGGCAGACCAAGCAGATGCGTGAGCACTACAAGCGAATGCCACCGCGGCGGTGACGCGTCGGAGATCTTTGGGGCTGGACGCGATCACTGATCGCGTTTACCGTGGAAGTGTCCGGTTTGGCGCCGACTGAGCGCGTTGCGGGCATTGCGACCGCCGCGGCGAGACTACAGAGCGATTTACTCGCGATATGACATTGGGTCTTGGCAAATGTCGCAGCCGCCTTTAGACTTATAGGCCTCCCCTGCTCGACCGCATCAGCGCGAGCTCGGAGGCCACGATGTCTGACATCGCGAACCCCACGTTCCGAACCCGTCTGCACGGCTACGACAGGGACCAGGTCCAGCGGTTGGTCGACCGGATCAGCCGTACCCTCACCGGCCAGGCGCATGGCGACGCCGTGCTGGTGTCGGACCTCCAGTACTTCTACTTCGACGTCCGGATGGGCGGATACGACCGCGAGCAGGTGCACAAGTACCTGGCGAAAGCGGTCGACGCGTTGCGCCGCCGCGCGATGGCCGCGTAGGCAAGCAGTCAGTCGCCCTTGACGTTCACGATCTGGCGCAGCGTGTGCCGGATCTCGACCAGGTCGGCGGCATCGGCCATGACCTGTTCGACCGGCTTGTAGGCCGCCGGAATCTCGTCCAGGAACGCCACGGTGTCGCGGTACTCGATGCCGGCCATGGCGTCGCGCAACTGCTGCAGCGTGAACGTCTTGCGTGCCTTCGACCGCGAGTACTGGCGTCCCGCGCCGTGCGGCGAGGAGTTCAGCGACATCTCGTTGCCCTTGCCCACGACGATGTAGGACGCGGTGCCCATCGACCCCGGGATGAGCCCCGGCTGGCCGAGCTGCGACTCGATCGCACCCTTGCGCGAAACCCACACCTGCTTGCCGAAATGCTGCTCCTGCTGGGTGAAGTTGTGGTGGGCGTTCGTCCGCTCGGCCTCGTCGACGGGCGTGCCGACCCACTCTCCGACGCAGTCGGCCAGCCGGTCCATCATCTCCTCGCGGTTGAGCAGCGCGAAGTGCTGCGCCCACCGCAGGTCGCGGATGTACGCGTCGAACTCGGCCGTGCCCTCCTCGAGGTACGCGAGATCCAGGTCGGGCAGTCGAATCCCGGCCTTCTTGCACAGCTCACGCGCGATGTTGATGTGCCGCTGCGCGATCCGGTTGCCGATGCCGCGCGAACCGGAGTGCAGGAACAGCCACACCCGGTCGAGTTCGTCGGCGGACACCTCGATGAAGTGATTGCCCGACCCGAGCGAGCCAAGCTGCATCCGCCACTTGCCGTCGATGTGGTCGTAGTCGGCCCCGGCGAGGTTCTCCAACTTCCGGACGCGTGCGGCCGCGGTCTCAGTCAACCCGCGGTTGTACTTGCCGGCCGACAGCGGGATCGTCCTCTCGACGGCGACCCGCAGCGCCGCGCGATCGAGCCCGCGAATGTCATCGAGCGTGAACTGCGTCCGCGCCGCGATCATGCCGCAGCCGATGTCGACGCCCACCGCAGCCGGAATGATCGCGTTCAGCGTCGGGATGACCGAGCCCACGGTCGCGCCCTTGCCGAGGTGAGCGTCCGGCATGAGCGCCAGGTGCGGGTAGATGAACGGCAGCTGGGCTGTCCGCTCGGCCTGCTTGCGAGTCTCCGGCTCCAGGATGCTCGCCCAGCTCACCAGCTTTTCGTTGATCTTCTCCATGGCCTTTCCTCCGCACGCGGAGGGTTCCATGGTCCGCCGCGGCTAGGGGGTGTCTCGTGGATCTTTACCGGCGCGGAGCGACGCCCAAACGCCGACCGGCTGCGTTGTCGTCGTCGCTCGATGGCACCGCATCGAGCTCCTCCTCCGCCTTGCCG
>JASLBX010000342.1 GCA_030146385.1 Jiangellaceae bacterium
CGGATGCACTGCGCTCCTTTGCCCACGCCCAACCCACCGGGTACGCGTTGCTCTTCGCTCAGCTGCCAGACGAGAGCCGGCCGGATCAGCAGATTCTAGCGGGTACGGCCGCTGCGGTCGTTCGCGTCGCCACCGTCCTCGCCGGGCCCGATCTGGCCCTCGAAGCGGCGCGGATGATCGTCGCGTGGGCACATGGGTTCATTAGCATGGAGCTCGCCGGGGCCTTCCGCTTGGGCGGTGACGTCGATCGGGCTTACGCGTTCGGAGTAGAGCGACTCGCCACCGCCCTCGAGCGGTAATCCCAGGCCGCTTCGCGGCGGCGCTCGCCACGACCGGATGGGACCACGCCGGTGGACACACGACGCGCGACATACTCGGTGACACCTCGGACGGCGGACTCTTCGAATGGCCGGTCGAGCACGACAACATCGACATCGCCCCGGCGGAGCGTTTCGACGTGGTTGTCGACTTCTCCGCGTACCGGCCGGGCAGCGAGATCACCCTCGTCAACCGCCTCGGCGAGGAAGGCACCGCTCGGATCATGCGGTTCCGGGTGACCCGGCGGGCGTCCGACGACAAGCCGCATTCCTGACCGGCTCAGCCGCCTAGAGCGGCTGGACCCGGCCCACGCCGTCCGGACGCGGACATGGGATTTCCGGCGCGGCGCGGTCGGCGATCACGCCGGGTGGACGATCAACGGCGAGCCGTTCGACCCGAACCTGATGGACGCGCGTCCCCAGCTGGGAGAGATCGAGATCTGGCGGTTCGCCACGGACCTGCACCATCCGGTGCACGTCCACCTGGTCCCTTCCAGGTGGTCGACCGGCGAGGCAGGGTGCCCTGACGCTTCGACAGCGGATGGAAGGACACGGTGGACGTCCGACCGACCGAGATTGTGGACGTCGCCGTGCGCTTCACCGACTATCGCGGGCCGTACATGCTGCACTCCCACAATCTCGAACACGAGGACATGGCGATGATGGCTGCCTACGAAACCGTGTGATCGAGAATGAATTCGGGGGCGGTGATGGCCTGAGGGAGCGTTCTGCTTGGATAGATCTCGTTCGGGGAGCCGTTCCGACGCGAACAGGAGGCCGCTGCGAATGAGCGATCCGCAAGCTTGGATGAAGAACACCTCCGAGCAGCCACCCGCCCCCGATATAGACATCACTGTCGCTCACGCCGCCCGCGTCTATGACTACTGGCTTGGTGGCAAGGACAACTTTGAGGCCGACCGCGCGCTCGGTGACGCGATGATCCAGGCAATCCCGTCCTTGCCAGCGATGGCTACGGCGAACCGCGCATTCCTCGCGCGCGCGGTGCAATATCTGGTGTCGGAGGCAGGTGTTCGGCAGTTCCTCGACATCGGCACAGGCATTCCTACGGCGGGCAACGTCCATGAGGTCGCCCAACAGATCGATCCGGCCAGCCGGGTCCTCTATGTCGATCATGATCCGATCGTCCTGGCCCACGCCCGGGCACTGATGACGAGCACCCCGAAGGGCCGGACCGAGTTCATCATGGCCGACATCCGAGAGCCCGAGGCGATCCTCTCGTCCCCTGATCTGGCGAGGACCCTCGACATGCAACAGCCGATAGCGCTGATGCTTGTCGCGATCTTGATGTACTTCCACGACGAGGAAGGAGTCCACGGGTGGGTATCCACTCTTGTGGACGCGCTCCCGTCGGGTAGCTATGTAACCATCACTCACCCGACGGCTGACTTCGACCCACCCGCCATGGAGGCTGCCGTTTCCGCCGCCACCCATGCCGGCATCACTCTCGTGCCGAGGAGTAAGTCCGAGGTCGAGCGGTTCTTCGACGGGCTGGAGATGGTCGAGCCTGGTGTCGTCCCAGTCCTGACGTGGCACCCGGAAGACCTGATCGACGACCCGAACGCCGCCTATTATTGGGCAGGGGTCGCCCGCAAGCCGTGACCGAACGGCCTCAGAGGTAACCAGGCTGCGCCCGTACCTCAGGCGCTCGTTGACCGCTCGGTCGCGCCTTCAAGCATGGTCTTCCACGGCCGGTACAACTCCCTGAGGTCCGGCGGACGGAGGATGTCGGCTGAAGCGAGTGCGAGCAGGGCGTCGTCCATGCCCATCCGCGCCAGCCGGGCGACGTGCTGCCATCGCGCTATCTCGGCGTGATCGTCGCCGACTTGCATGAGCTTCTCGAGCTGCTCCGGGACGAAGGCGGGACCGATGCGGACCCACGCGTCGTGGTAGCTACGACCGTGCTGGGCGAGGATCTCGGTGGCGGCCTTCCAGGCGCCGGAGCGGAACGTCTCGTCGGACGCCTCGCGCGCCTCCGCCAGCCGCACCCGATCCTCGTCGGTGAGCCTGCGGGCTCGTTCGATGAACGTCTCGATGCTCGCCGATTGTGTGCTGCTCATCGCGGCTCGCCATCCTTCCGTGCGGGTTGTCGCAGGTTAGTGCACCCGTTGACCACGGCGGATACGGGGGATACCGTCCAACGTCAGTCCTTCCTACTCAACGGAGAGGCAGCAGGCATGGACCGTCGTACGTTTCTAAGGCAGAGCGCTCTGGTCGCGGCGGGCACCGCCGGATTGACAGCAGGGCCGTTCGGTGGGCTTGTGTGGCGAGCCGCGTTCGCAGAGCCGAAGTTTGCTCGTGAGAACGGAGGTTACGGCCCCCTGCTTGACGACATACCCGATCTGCGCGACGGCGTCGTCCGGCTCCACCTTCCTGAAGGCTTCCAGTACCGGTCGTTCGGTCTGGCCGGTACTGCCCTGACCGAGGATGGCGCGACTACTCCTGGCCGGCATGACGGCATGGCCGCGTTTCAGTGGCGCAAGGGCACCGTCCGGCTGGTCCGCAACCACGAGGTCACTCAGCCGGGCGTTGTCGGCGCATTCGGTGACGTCAGTAGCGCCTACGACACGCGAGCGCCCGGTGGTACCACAACCCTGGAGATCACTCCGCGCGCCGAGGAGGTGCGCAGCTGGGCCAGCCTCAACGGCACGACGTTCAATTGCGCCGGTGGCGAATCCCCCTGGCGCACGTGGATCACCTGTGAGGAGACTCCCAACGGGGTCGACCAGCAGCGCAGCTTCCTCGTCGGCCCAGGCGACCCGGACGACCTTTCCTACGAGCAGAAGCACGGTTACCTGTTCGAGGTTCCGGCCAGTCGCGGGCCGGGTGAGCTCGAGGTTGGCGAGCCGATCACACAGGCTGGACGCTTCGCCCACGAGGCCGCCGCCGTCGATCCTTCGACCGGCATCGTCTACATGACCGAGGACGACTTCGCGTACCCGTCCGGCTTCTTCCGGTACATCCCGCCGAACAACCCGTTCAAGGACAAGCGCGTGGCGGACGGCGGGCGGCTCCAGGTGCTGGGCGTGATTCCCGACGGCGCCAGCGGGCCTGTGGCGATGGACCTGCACACCGACCAGAACCCGGGCTCCACGTACCGGGTGGCTTGGATCGACATCGAGGACCCAGATCCCGACTTCGCCCCTGGGCTGAGCAACGACGAGGCTGCGCGCATCGTCTTCCAGGAGGGCGAGAGCAAGGGCGCGGCGCGCTTCGCTCGCAACGAGGGCATGGCTTACTGGGCCGGCAAGATCTTCTTCGTCTCCACCGAGGGTGGCGGCCCGTTCGTGTCGGACCCGCCGCCGAACTCGAGCGCTGGGGTCGGGGACGGCTACGGACAGGTCTGGATGTACGACACCAAGGCCGAGACCTTGACCCTGCTGTTCGAGTCGCCAGGACCTGACGTGCTGGACTTCCCGGACAACATCATCGTCTCGCCGCGCCGCAAGAGCGTGCTGATGTGTGAGGACAGCTCGTCCGGCAACATGCTGCGGGCGCTCACCCGCGACGGGGAACTGTTCGACTTCGCGCTGAACGCGATCGGCGGAGGCTCCGACGAGTTCGCCGGAGCGACGTTCGGCCCCGGCGGTCAGGTGCTGTACTGCAACATGCAGTCCAACGGGCTCACGTACGCGATCTTCGGCCCGTGGCAGCGCGGGCTGCTGTAGTCGCCGCCGAGCATTCGGCTGCGCATTGCGCAGGTGACACAGGGAGCAACCCGCCGCCCTACACCTGCTGGTACCGATCCATGACAGACCTGGAGGCACCATGATCAAGCGCATTGGCTCGGCGGCACTTGCCATTGCCGTGGCGGCCGTGTTCGCTCCGTCCGGGCCGGCGCACGCCGACCCGCCGGACCCGGTGCGGTTCGCGACGTTCAACGCGTCGCTGAACCGGAGCGTCGAGGGCGAGCTGGTGGAAGATCTGTCGACGCCGGACGACACGCAGGTGCAGACGGTGGCGGAGATCATTCAGCGCGTCCGTCCCGAAGTGCTGCTGATCAACGAGTTCGACTTCGACGAGAACGGGACGGCGCTCGAGCTGTTCCAGACCAATTACCTGTCGATCTCCCAAGGTGGCGCGGAGCCGATCGAGTACCCGTACCGGTACGTGGCACCGTCCAACACGGGGATCCCGTCGGGCTTCGACCTGAACAACGACGGCGTGGTCGGAGGTCCCGACGACGCGTTCGGTTTCGGCTTCTTCCCGGGCCAGTTCGGGATGGCCGTCTACTCGATGTACCCGATCGTGGAGTCGGACGTCCGGACGTTCCAGCACTTCCTGTGGAAGGACATGCCGGGAGCGCTGCTGCCCGACGATGCGTCCACTCCCGAGCCCGCGGACTGGTACTCGGAGGAGGAACTGGAGGTCTTCCGGCTTTCGTCCAAGAGCCACTGGGACGTGCCCATCGACGTCGACGGCAAGGTCGTCCACCTGCTGGCGAGCCATCCGACGCCTCCCGTCTTCGACGGTCCGGAGGACCGCAACGGGCGCCGTAACCACGACGAGATCAGGTTCTGGGCCGATTACATCCAGCCGGGCTCGCGGTCGAGCTACATCTACGACGACGAGGGCGTTCGCGGTGGGTTGCGGCCGGGCGCGTCGTTCGTCATCGCGGGCGACCTGAACTCGGACCCGTTCGACGGCGACAGCATCCCCGGATCCGCGCAGCTCGTGCTCGAGCACCCGCGGGTCAACACGTCCGTGACACCGAGCAGCGAGGGCGCGGTGGAGCAGGACGCGTTGCAGGGCGGCGCGAATGAGGCTCATGTCGGCGATCCGCGGTTCGACACGGCCGACTTCGCTGACACCGCGCCCGGCAACCTGCGGGCCGACTACGTGCTGCCGAGCAAGAAGCTGCGCATTGCGGACGCCGCCGTGTTCTGGCCGACGACCGATGACCCGCTGTTCGGGCTGGTCGGGACGTTCCCGTTCCCGAGCTCCGACCACCGGCTGGTGTGGGTCGACGTCAGAGTGCCCGGGGCGAAGACCTCTTAGGTCGACGGCTCCAGCCGCTCCGTTGCTTCCGTCACCGGAGGCAGCGGAGCGGATGTGGTCGGCTGCTGCTCTGGGACGACCTCGGTGGCGACAGGAGACGTGGAGCGCTGCACCAGGACGATTCCGGCCAGGACGACGAGACCACCGAAGATCTGAATCGGCCTCATGACCTGGCCGAGCCATGCCCAGGCCACGAGCCCGGCACCCAGCGGCTCGGACATGCCCACGACGCCCACCGCAGTCGGGCTGATGTGGCGCAGTGCGGCGAGGTTGAGCGAGTATGGCGCGAGCGTGCCGAGCACGACTATCCAGGCGACGGCGGCCCACACGGGCACCGTCGTGCCGTCGAAGATGCCGAGCATGGAAGTGCGGCCCGTGATCGTCGAGGAGTCGAACGTCCACCACGGCCGGGCTGCCGACCAGAACACGGCGCCGAAGAAGAACATGTAGAACGTCAGTGATCCTGTGTCGCGGGCAGCAACGGTGTGGCTGCCTACCAGGAAGTACGTGGCAACGCAGACGGCGGCGCCGATGCCGGCGAGTACCCCGATCGGATCAAGGCCGGTGTCTGTCCAGATCTGTGCCACCAGCGCGAGCCCGCCAAGGGCCAGCCCGATCGCGAGCCAGGTCAGGGGACGGACCTCTTGCCGGCGGACGAAGCGCGCGTAGAACGCCACGAACACCGGTGCGGTGAACTCGAGCAGCAACGCGATGCCGATCGGGATCCGGTCGATGGCGACGAAATACAGCCACTGGACCATCGCGGCGCCGGCGAAGCCGAGCAGGACGAGGGCCGGCAGTTCGCGGACGTTCGTGCGTAACCGTCGAGGGGAAACCGCCAGCAGGACGAGCCCGAGGCCGGCCGCGGAGCCGGTGCACCGCAGCGCGGCGAGCCAGGACGGATCGAGCCCGGACTCGAGGACCACCTTCGAGACCGAACCGTTCACAGCGAACAGGACCGCGGCCAGGGTGACGTAGGTGTAGCCGCGCGTCGCAGCGGTGAGGTCCATGAGAAGACATTAGTGTCTGCCACTGACACTGGTGTCAAGTGTTTCACCAGATGGACGCTCGAGTTGGCGCGGCGTGTGGTGGGCGCGGCGCACTGTTGAGAGAGTCGACGCTGTGGGTGTCGCGACGGTGCTGATGCTGCTCGCGGGCGTCGCCGCGCTCGCCGGTGGCGGTGATGTGCTGGTCCGGGGAGCGAGCGGGCTGGCCAGATCGCTCGGAATCCCGCCGCTGGTCGTGGGTCTGACGGTGGTGTCGTTCGCGACGTCGGCTCCGGAACTGGCGGTCACGCTCCAGGCCGCCGTCGGCGGCAATCCCGGCATCGCCGTCGGCAACGTGGTGGGCAGCAACATCGCGAACATCCTGCTCATCCTCGGGATCTGTGCCCTGGTCCTGCCGTTGTCGGTGCGAGTGCAGATGATCCGCACGGACATCCCCGTCATGATCGTGTTCGCGGTCGGGGCTCTGCTGCTCGCGCTGGACGGTTCGGTCGGCCGGCTCGACGGGGGACTACTCGTGCTCGCCCTGGTGGTGTACGTCGCCGTGACGGTTGTTGTCGCGCGCCGCCGGCAGGACGCGGGAGTGGCCTCCGCTCAGATAGGCGCGGCGCCTGCCTCTCCGTGGCTGGCAATCGGTCTGGTGGCTGTGGGTGTGGCGTTGCTCGTCATCGGTGCTCGCCTCCTCGTCGTCGCGGCGAGCGACATCGCGTCCGCGTTCGGAATGAGCGATCTGGTGATCGGATTGACCGTCGTCTCGGTCGGCACCTCGTTGCCCGAGCTCGCGGCCAGCTTGGTCGCTGCGGTGCGCGGTGAGCGGGACCTCGCCGTGGGCAACGTGGTGGGCAGCTGCCTGTTCAATATCGGTGCGGTTTTCGGCCTGACCGGTTTTATTGTGTCCGGGGGCGTGCCGGTGGCCACCGCCGCCGTGCGGCTCGACTTTCCGGTCATGGTCGCGGTGTCGTTGGTGCTCGTACCCGTGGCCTTCACGGGGATGGCGGTTGCCCGCTGGGAGGGCGGGCTGTTCACCGCGTACTACGCCGCGTATGTGGCCTACGTCCTCCTCGAGGCGACCGAGCACGACGCGGTGGAACCGTTCAGCGGCGTGATGCTCGGCTTCGTCATCCCGATCACCGTGCTGTGGCTGGCGCTGCTCGTGGCGTACGAGCTCGGGCTGCGCCGCGGCCGCCGCGAAGCCTCACCGCCGTGATCAGTGTCACCGTCCACATGATCATGTCGGTTTGCCAAGGTCTGCCGAACCGACATGATCACGGGATGTTGCGGAGGAACTCCTCGAGGAGCGGGCCTGCGGTCGCCGAGCCGGATTCTGCGTCCTCGACGAACACCGCCACTGCCAGATCGCCTTGGACTGCGACCATCCAGCCGTGGGTGTCCGGTGGATTGCCGTCGCCGTACTCGGCCGTGCCTGTCTTGGCGCCGACCGGCTCGCCCGGCACGTCCTGTAAGAAGTCGCCGGTGCCGTTCTCAACGGTCGCCCGCATCAGCTCGGCAAGGACCTGCGCCTCGTCGACGGTCAGAGTGCTGTCGGCCTGCGGCCGGCTCTGATCGACGATCGCCGGGACGACCGTCTGGCCGGCTGCGACTGAGGCGGCCGCTGCGGCCATCGCCAGCGGCGACGCGAGCACCCTGCCCTGGCCGATCACCGACGCCGCGTGCTCGGTGCCGTCGGCCTGATCGGGCACCGATCCCAGGAAGGCCGGCACGCCGAGGTCGGCCTCGACACCGATGCCGAGCGCGGCGGCTGCGGCGGCCAAGTCGGCCTGCGGGACGTCGTCGCGCAGCCCGATGAAGGCGGTGTTGCACGACTCCGCAAAGGCGGTGCGGAAGGTGATCTCTCCGAGCTCGCTCGACGGGTAGTCGCTGTAGTTGCCGAACTGCCGGCCGTCCACCGTGATGGTGTTGGGGCAGTCGACGGACTCGTCGGGAGTGCGGCCCGCGCGAAGCAGCGCCAGTACGCTCGCCAGCTTGAACGTCGACCCCGGCGCGTACTGGCCGAGGGTCGCCGTCGAGTAGCCCTCGCCTGCAGGACCGCTGGCCGCTGCAAGCACGTTGCCGGTCGAGGGCTGGAGCGCAACTAGCGCACTGGCCGGCTCGACGTCCGCGAGCACCCGTTCGGCCTCGATCTGTAGGTCGACGTCCAGGGTCGTAGCCACCGGCTCACCGGGCACGGGTGCCTGCTCGTACACGGTGGTCGCGTCGCCTTCGGCCGGTTGGATGTCGACCCGGACGCCGGGGGTGCCGGCAAGCGCGTCGTCGTAGGCCCGCTGGAGGCCGGACAGCCCGACGACGTCGCCCTGCTGGACCAGTCCCTCGGACTCTTCGATGATCTCGGCCGTGGCCTCGCCAACAGTGCCGAGGATAGGTCGGGCGAACTCGCGGGTCGGAGCGAGCAGCATGGTGTCCGCCAGCGCGCGAGCACCGGTGATGTCGTCGACCCGGTCCATCGCCTCGCCGGCGTCCTCCTCACGGAGTGTGATCGCTTCGACGAAGGCCCGCTCGCCGGAGTCGGCCACGCGCTCGGCGAACTGCTCGGCGTCGACGCCGACGACCTCGGCCAGCGCTTCGGCGGAGTCGGGTTGGTCGGCAGGCTCGACCATCGTCTTGTCGATGCCGATCCGGAACACCGGCCGTTCCGTCACGAGCGGTGAGCCGTCGCCGGCCAGCACGTCGGCCCGCTCGGGGGTCTGCCGGTGCAGCGCCAGCTGATCGCCCTCGGTGAGGTCGGGATGCAGCAGGGCGGGACTCCAGTCGACCTGCCACTCGTCCTCGACCAGTTCGAGCTCGGCGGTGGTGGTGTAGGCCCACGGCTCGTCGGTGTGCTCGAGATCCCACGTGACTTCGTATGTGACCGTCCGGCGCTCGGGCTCGGAGTCGGGCACCTCGTCGATCGCCTGCACGCTCACCGACCAGGTCGACTCGCCCATCGGCTCGGTGATCTCGCCCAGGGCGATCGTGGCATCGCGGGGCGTGGTGCCACGTATCGGGACCTCGTTGAAATCGCGTGTGACAAGCGCTTGGGCCAGCGCGTCGGCGGTCGGCTGCGCGTCGGGCGTGCTGGCGCAGGAGGTAAGGGTGAGCGCGAGCACCGCGCCGACGGCAGCGATGCGGTGTCGGGACCTGGCTCGTCCGGCCACCTTTCCCACGGTCATGTACTCCTTCTGGCTCGGGGTGCCGCACGAGCATTGCATCTGGATCCGACAACGTCCATTGCGGGGTTAGGGGTGTCTCGTGGATCTTTACCGGCGCGGACCGGCGCCCAGACGCCGACCGGCTGCGTTGTCGTCGTCGCTCGATGGCACCGCATCGAGCTCCTCCTCCGCCTTGCCG
>JASLBX010000347.1 GCA_030146385.1 Jiangellaceae bacterium
TGACGAAAACCACTCGCCCGTCGCCACCCAAACTCGCGTGGCGATGTGCGTTCAGGCGGGCGAGTTCTTCATCCCTGCCGACTAGCCGCAACCGTTCGGCACCGAGTGGGCCGGAAAGCCACGGCGGCGCCAAACCGGCGGCAGCCGGCGCCAAGGTCCTACCGAGCGGAGCCGGCGAGACCTCGCCGACACTCGCAGCGACGAACTGGTCGTGCTGGTCCGATGGGATGTTCAGGGCATCCGCGAGCCGCTCCGCCATCGTGCGGGAAGGCCGGCGCTCATCATGCTCGATCTTCTTGATCGCGGCTGGCGAGCACCTCGTCCGGCGGGCAAGAGCAGCCTGGGTGAGGTCCAGCGCGAGCCGTCGGCGCCGGACCCAGTAGCCGAACGAGACCCTTGCACCCTCCACTTGCACCTCCCGGCACCAGCCGCGGTCATAGGGCCGGACACCCTCTTTGTATCCCATGAGTATCCCTCAGGGTGACCAACGCCACCTGGATTGCTGGTGATCTGTCAACAGGGTCTCCAAAACGGAGAGACCACATGTTCATGAACACCAGCCCGTGCGAGTACGGGCAGAGGAGGTTGAGATGAGACGAACCTTAGTGGCAACGGTTCTGGCAGGTTCGGTCCTGGCACTGGGGGCGCCGGCGATGGCGGCACCGACATGTGCCGACACTCTCGGCATCGCCAACCATGGCCAGCACATCGTCGGTGACTATGTCACCGGCATCGGCGCTGGCGAGCTGGGCTGGCCGCCGACTGGCAGCGTGGGCGGCGGTGGCGGAGTCGCTGTGAAGGGCGGGCCGGGACCCGGCTTCCACTTCCCGAACGGCTTCGCTCCTGGCGCCTCCTTCTGCACCGGGTCGAATTCCCCCGGCACACACCCATGAGCGGGAGAGGCCACGAGGTGGCTGGTTCTTGGACCCCCGTTCCAAATTCAGTGAGGAATGATCACCATGAACGCTAGATCGAAACCCAGTCTCCAATCCATGGTCCACCGGTCCGCAACCATGCGGATGGCGACCGTCCTGGTCGGAGGCGTGGCAGCGGTGGGCCTGCTAGTGGGCTGCGGCGCGGCGGCCGTCAGCGAAGCCGAGCCGGAGCGCGCGAACGTCGTCTCGCTCGACGCGGAACAAGTGCGGCGCGAGCTCATCCAGTTCGAGAATCGCCGCGCCGCGTGGGCGAGCCAGTACGCCAACCCAAGCGAGCGAGGCGCAAACGTGAATTCACGCGAGCATCTGGCCCACAAGGACGCGGTTTAACGGTAGCCACGGGATGTACTGCGGGTGCCCCGCCGGCCTGATCTTGCCACACGCAGATCCGGCCGGCGGGGCACATCCCGGCCAGCAGCAATCATTCACTGGACTGCTACCTACCGACGAACGCCAGGCGCTGGTCACACTCGCTGAGCAATTGAGAGCGTAGTTCAGCGGCGCGGTCTACGAAGCCTCGCTGTGAAGCTGCGTACTCACGCTTGCCTTCGGGTGTCTCAATGCGGACCGGCTCGTAACCCAGATCGGTCAGGTCGTACGGACTAGCGCGCATGTCGAGCTCTCGTATGTCGCGAGCCAGCTCGAACGCGTCGGCAACCAGTTCAGACGGGACGATGGGGGAGAGCTTGTAGGCCCACTTGTAGAGGTCCATGTTCGCGTGCAAGCAGCCCGGCTGCTCCAGCTCGATCTGCCGGTCGCGGCTCGGCTGGAGCGAGTTGCGGGGCGCGGCGTCGTCGGTGAAGAAGCGGAACGCGTCGAAGTGCGAGCACCGGATCTGGTGCTGTTCAACAACCTCGTTCGTACCAGCGCTACCCAGTCGCAGCGGCCAGGACTCGTGGCGGACCTCGTCCGTCCGGTACACCATCGCCCACTCGTGGAGGCCGAAGCAGCCGCTGAAGGCCGGCCGCGACGCTGTGGCGGCCAGCAGGTCACGCACCCAGCGGATCGTCCCGGCGTGCTCCTCGACAAACGCCCGATCGACTGTCACACCGCCGTCCGTCCGGACGTAGCCACGCCATTCCGCGTGCGGAGCGTCGCCTGCCAACACGACACCGACGCCAGGATGCCACCGGCGCAGCCGAGCCGGGCGGTAGCTGTAGTAGGTGAAGAGAAAGTCCTCGACAGGGTGCTTCACGCCCCGGCGGCGCCGCTCCAGGTGGCCGCTGACGAGGTCATCGATGCGGCGCTCGTGGACCCGCTGCCGTGCCTTCCATTCCGCCTCGCTGAGGACGGTGAGGGCAAGTACATCGGACACCGAACAAAGTGTAGGCACCGCCCCCCAGCGGCCCCGAGCCCCGGAAGCGGGGCTATGATCCATTGCCGTGAGCGAGCTGCTCATCGCGACCAATCCCGACCCGGACTCGCGGCTCCCATACATCATCCGGATCCCATATGGCGGCGGGCTGGTATTCCGGGCCGGTGACACCTGGCCACGGACCAAGGCGGTGTACTGCTACCCGATCGACGAGTGGCCGGAGGACGCTGAGCTCGTAGAGCGCATCCCGGTTCGGTCATGCGTCCGCCGCGGAGCCGCAATCGATCTAGTCCTCGACAGGGCGAGAGAGAACCGCTCGCAGATCGTCTACACAACCGCTCGCGGCCGCGACGCAGTGTTCTGGCAGAGCGCTCGCACCCGCAAAGTCGCGCGTCCCGGCGTCCGGACCCCGGCGGCGAGGGCAGCGGGCATCGCCGAAATT
>JASLBX010000356.1 GCA_030146385.1 Jiangellaceae bacterium
AGTTCGGCTCCGGGGCTGACCGGCATGCCAACATCGGCGACGGACGAATCGGCGCCGACGCCATCGCGGCCGTCGCACGCGCAGCAGGTACTCCGATGATCGTCGAGACGCCGGGCGCGGGTCACGCGTCCGACATCGAGGTCCTCCGCAAGTTGCTTACCTGACCGCGGCTTGCTGCTCGCTCGCGGATTGCGCTCCGGCGACCGCCCCGGGGTGCACCGCATCGCGGATGACCCGAAGGGCGTCGGTGAGCGCCGACAGCTGGTCTGCGGTTAGCCGGCCGGTGTACCACTTCTCGACGTCGTCCAGATGGGGCCCGAGCACGCTCACAACGCGCTCCATGCCCGCATCGGTGATCTGAGCCCAGGTGCCGCGACGGTCGGTCTCGCAGCTCTCCCGTGTCGTCAGGCCGTCGCGTTCCAGCCGGTCGACCACTCGCGTGATGCCGCTGGTCGACAAGCTGGTCTGCGCAGACAGATCGCTCATGCGCAGCCGTCCACCTGGGGTCCGGGCCAGCCGAAGCAACACTTCGTACTCGGTCTCGGACAACCCGTACTCCGCGAAGCGCGGAGCAAGCTTTGCGCTGAGGCCGAGATGTGCCTCCATGAACAGCCCGACCGCGGTGAGCCGAGGGTCGTCCAAGATCGGGGATGCCATGTCAAGAATCCTACCGCAAGTCAATTGTTGACTTGAGGAATATTGATCCTAGAATCATTGCTACGACAGCGTAAGCGACTCCCAACCCCCTTGGAGTAGTGACATGACTCAGACCACGCTGCCAACGATCCGCGACTGGCAGGGCGCGACCCTCCCCGCGCCGGGCACCTTCACCATCGACCCGCAACACAGCAATGTCGGATTCGTGGCGACGCACATGATGTTCACCAAGGTGCGCGGTCACTTCACCGACGTGTCTGGCACCGTGACGATCGCCGAGGACCCCACCGAGTCGGTCGTCGAGGTTGCCGTGAAGACCGCGAGCGTCACCACCGGCGCCGAGGACCGCGACAACCACCTGCGGTCGGCAGACTTCTTCGACGTCGAGAACCACCCGGAGATGACGTTCCGCTCGACCGAGATCCGGCACGTCGGCGGCTCCGAGTTTGCCGTCACCGGTGACCTGACCATCCGCGGCGTCACGCGTCCCGTCGAGTTCGCCGTCACCTTCGACGGTGCCGGGGTCAACCCGTGGGGCGTCGAGGTTGCCGGCGTCAGTGCGCAGGCCCAGGTCAACCGCGAGGACTGGGGCCTGACCTGGAACGCCGCCCTCGAGACCGGTGGCGTCCTGGTGGGCAAGAAGGTCACCCTGGCCATCGAGATCCAGGGCGCCCGCGCCTGAGCCATCCTCACGTCGCGGCATGCCTGTCCGGCCACCACTAGGCCAGTCGGCGCCGTACCACCCGCACAGGCCTGGTGCGGCACGGACAGGCATGCTGAACGTGATCATCCGGCAGCGACCACGTACGCTCGTGCAGCGTGGTGCTCCAGGTACGTGAAATCTCCCGCGAGGAACACCTCGCGGCCATCGCCGACCGCCCCTCCGTGAGCTTCCTGCAGACTCCGGCATGGGGCGAGGTCAAGCGTGAATGGCGGGCCGAATCGTTGGCCTGGTTCGACGGCGACTTGATCGTCGGCACCGCGCTCGTGCTGTATCGCCAGGCGCCACGGATAAGGCGGTACCTGGCGTACATTCCCGAAGGTCCGGCGATCGACTGGACCGATGCGGCCAAGAACGGCCTCGCCCGCTGGCTTGACCCGCTGGTCGCTCATGTGAAGGGACGCGGCGCGTTCGGGCTGCGAATCGGCCCACCCGTCGAGGTACGCCGTTGGAGCGCGCCGACCGTCAAGGCGGCCCTCACCGACGACGCCACCAGCCGCTTGAGCGACATCGCTCCGGATGCGACCGACACCGACGGTGCCGCGATCTCCGATCAGCTACGCGAGCTCGGGTGGAAGCGGCAGACCTCCGAAGGCAGTTTCACCGCCGGACAGCCGCAGTTCGTCTTCCAGCTTCCCCTCGCCGGCCGTAGCGAGGATGACCTGCTCAAGGGCTTCAACCAACTCTGGCGCCGCAACATCAAGAAGGCGGACAAGGCCGGCGTGACCGTCGAGCTCGGCACGGCCGACGACCTTCCCGGGTTCCACGAGCTCTACCTCGAGACGGCGCACCGGGACGGCTTCACCCCACGGCCGCTGCCGTACTTCCAGGGCATGTGGCGGGCCATGACCGCCGAGGCGCCCGAGCGGATCCGGCTCTACCTCGCTCGCCACGAGGGCGACCTGATCGCCGCCACAACGATGGTCCGCGTCGGCGAGCACGCGTGGTACTCCTACGGCGCATCGTCGACCGAGAAGCGGGAAGTCCGTGGCTCCAACGCCGTCCAGTGGCGGATGATGCAGGACGCGCTCGCCGACGGCTGCGCCGTCTACGACATGCGCGGCATCACCGACACCCTCGACGCGGACGATCCGCACGTCGGACTGATCCGGTTCAAGATCGGCACCGGCGGCGAGGCCGTCGAGTACCTCGGCGAGTGGGACCTGCCGATCTCGACCATCCTCTACACCGCGTTCGACCTCTACATGAAGCGAAGGAGTTGAGCCGCGGTGCCCCTCATTCTCCAGGTCGACGCCGGCATGTGGCGGGACCACCTGAAGGCGTACGTCGGGGGGCACGCCGGCGCGATCCCTGTCGCGAAGGGCAACGGCTACGGTTTCGGGACGTCCGTCCTCGCGACCGAAGCAGCCGCGCTCGGCGTTCCGGCCCTTGCCGTGGGGACGTACGACGAACTGCCCGCCGCCCAAGCCTTTTCGGGCGAGACGCTAGTCCTGTCGCCCTGGCGGCCCGGGACGCCCCCGGCTTCCGGACGCGTCATCCATACCGTGTCGCGGCTCAGCGACATGCATGATCTGGCGGCTTCGCATGAGCGTCCGGACGTCGTGGTCGAGGTTCTGACGAGCATGCGCCGCCACGGCCTCGCGGCCACTGAGATCATCGAGGCGGCCGCCCTGCTCGATTCGGTGCGCTTCCGGGGCTGGGCCCTTCACCTGCCGCTGGCCGGCGACCGGCTCGGCGAAGCCCGCCGGCTCGCAGCACCTTTGCTTGCCGCCGCTCCCGGGCCACTGTGGGTTAGCCACCTCGATCCGTGGGATGCCGGAACGCTCGCCGGCGAACTGTCCACGGAAGTCCATCTCCGAGTAGGGACCGCGCTGTGGCTCGGGGCGCGGTCGGCGCTGCGGGCCCGGGCCACCGTCCTGGACGTACATGAAGTGCCGCGGGGCGAGACCTTCGGCTACCGCCAGCGGCGGGCCCGGAGCTCCGGCAGCCTGGTCGTCGTCGCCGGCGGGACGGCGCACGGCATCGCACTTGAGGCTCCGACTCCGGCAACGTCCGTGCGGCAGCGGGCCGTCGCGGTCGCCAAGGGAGGGCTGGAGGCCACCGGCCGCGCCCTGTCCCCGTTCTACGTCGGTGAGAAGCAGCGCTGGTTTGCCGAACCGCCACACATGCAGTGCTCGATGATCTGGGTGCCGTCGAATGTCCCGGCACCGACGGTCGGAGACGAGCTGGACGTCGACGTCCGGCTTACGACGACGACGTTCGACCAGATCCGCTGGACGTGACGTCACCCTCCCGCGTTGCTGGGCTCAGCCGGCCCAGCGGCTGGTGAGGAACGCGGCGGCCCAGATGGCCATCAACGGGACGCTGATGCTGAGATATGCCCACAGCACCCAGCGTCGGCGGGCGGCCACGACGGCGAAACCGATCCACAGCGGCCACCACAGCAACGTCGCCCGCGGGACGGAGAAGTACCAGTACGACGTCGCGAACGCCACGACCTGCAGCCCGACCCAGGTCGCTTCCCCCCAGCGCCGCAACGAGAGCAGGGCGGCCGTAAGGGCTACGCCGATGAAGACGGCGACGATCTCCGCCCGGAACATCCAGACGAAGTCGATCGAGACCGTGTCGCCGAAGGCGGCGTTCCAGGTGTTGGCGAACGAGTCCCAGGGCCAGGTGAACGTCCGATTCCACTCCTGCGCCTGGGCGTTCAGCCAGGCCAGCCAATCGCCGGTCAGCCAGCGCAGGTAGGCCATCCAGGCGAACAGCGGGACGGCCGGCACGAATAGCCAGCCGACGCCGCCGAGGCCGCGGCGATGGCGCGATGTCAGCCACTCGACGACCAGTGCGGCCACGAGGAACACTCCGCTGACCCGCACGGTGCAGGCCAACGCCGCCAGCACGCCGGCCCCCGCCCACCGGCCCTGCCGCGCGGCCAGCCAGGACGGGAACGCCAGAGCGAGAAACAACGACTCGGTGTAGGGCGCGGCCAGGAACACGGCCGGCGGCGCGAACACCCAAGCCACGACGGCAAGGCGGCCGACCCCTGGTCCACCCTCGAGATCTCCGAGTCTCGCCAACGACACCGCCGCCACCGCACCTGCTACCAGCGACACGAGCAGCCCGACCAGCACATGGGGGAGCCCTACCAGGTTCCCGAGCCACAACAACACTGGAAAGCCGGGGAAGAACGCTTCGTTCGGCACGCCCGTGGGCTCGCCCCCGTAACCGAACTCCGCGATACCCCGGAAGTGGTAGAAGTCCCACTGCACCCATCGGTCGAGGAACGGCTGGACGACCCCGTCGGAACCGATCAGCAGCCAGCCGGTTGCTCCGGCGACGACAAAGATCGACACACGGCTGGCCAGCCAGATCAGGAGCGCTTCGCGATCCGTCGCACGCAGCCGCTGCCACCAGGAACGTCCCTCGCCGTTCCCGTCCAAGATCAAGTGGTTTGAACTGGACGGGACACGTCGATGTCGCCGGCGTGTCGCGAACACTTGATCTTCGTTGGTGGGACGCGGTTCGGTCATGTTCGCGCAACGTCGAGCCGGACCGGCCCCAGCGGATCGGCGTACGGCCGGACCGGGTCGTAGTCGGGACGGGTGATGTCACGCACGACGAACGCGGCCAACCACAGCAACCCGACGATCCGGATCGCGACCGCAATCCCGTACTGAGCCTCAGTCAGCTCACCGGCCAGGTACCACCAGATAGCGACGAAGTACACGACCTCGGCGACCTGCCAGATCATCAACTCCCGCCAGCGTGGCCGGGCAAGTGCCGCGAGGGGCAGCAGCCACAGCGCGTACTGGGGTGACCACACCTTGTTGACCAGGAGGAATGCTGCGACGGCCAGGAACGCCAGCTGCGCCAAGCGGGGCGGCTCCGGTGCGGCGAGGGCCAGGACACCGATGGCGACGAGCAACGCTCCGGCCACGACGATCGCGACCAGGTTGATCGGATCGGGCAGGCCTACACCGTTCAGCTCCAATGCGAACCAGACCGACCCGAAGTCAGCGGCTCGCTCGGCGTTGAACCTGAA
>JASLBX010000365.1 GCA_030146385.1 Jiangellaceae bacterium
CCGGGCCAGCACGTCGATGTCCGGCTCACGGCAGAAGACGGCTACAGCACCCAGCGCAGCTATTCCATCGCCTCGCGGGCGGACGGCGACCGGGTCGAGTTGACCGTGCAGCGGGTCGACGACGGTGAGGTGTCGCCGTACCTCACTGAAGTGCTCTCTACTGGGGACCCGGTCGAGATCCGCGGTCCGGTCGGCGGCTGGTTCGTCTGGCGCCCGGACGATCCCCGTCCCGTCCTGCTGGTTGCCGGAGGCTCCGGGATCGCGCCGTTGATGGCGATGATCCGAACCCGCGAAGCGGCGGGCGTGAGAGCGCCGTTCCGGCTCATCTACTCGGTCCGGGCTCCCGACGAGCGGTACTACGCCGCTGAGCTTCGGCGACTCGAGCGAGCAGGTGATGGGCTTGACGTCGCCTACGTTTACACCCGGGCCTCTCCAGAGGGCTGGGCACGGCCGGTCGGCCGGATCGGCACTGAGGACATCGCTGCACATGGCTGGCCGCCGGATTTCGGGCCAGTCTGTTTCGTGTGCGGACCGACCGGGTTCGTCGAGACGGTGACGAGCATCCTGACGAGCCTGGGCCACGACCCGAACCTGATCAAGACAGAGCGGTTCGGACCCACCGGAGGTTGACATGGCGGATGAATACGAGGACGGCAACGCGCTCGCCGGACCGCTCGGGGAGATCTTCGCCGTGGACGTGACGACTGCTGTCGGCACCTGCGCGGCGTGCGGGCGTATCGGTCCGGTCGCAAGCTTGCGCGTCTACACCCGCGCGCCCGGGTTGGTCGGCCGTTGCCCTGGCTGCGACGAAGTCGTGCTGCGGTACGTCCGCGGACCATCGGACGGGTGGCTCGACGTGCGAGGCGCGGTGAGCCTGCGAATCCCGCTGCCGCCGGACGGCGACACGTAGGGCAAGTCCGGCCAAGACGGGATGCTTGACCCTGACACAGTGTCAGCCGGTAGACGTGGATCCCGGCCATGCGTGTGGCCGAGCTGACCGGGATGGGCGACAGCTTCGAGCCGGAGTGACGTCGACGTGTTCCTGTGTCCGGCGAACGTCACCACCGCCTTTCCGCACGACCCGCGGCCGTTCCACGACCGCGTGATCGCCACGTCTCTACCGGCGGCCACCCGTGTGAACCTCGTCCGGACGAGGCGATGAGCCGCTCAGCGGTCGATCCGGTCGTCCCGCGGCCGCCCAAGAGTCATCGTTCCGAGGTCCAGCACGTTGGAGTCGGTGATCAAGGGTTCGCGGTGTGCAGGCACGAGTTCCGGTTCGCGGCGCGGCCGCCTGATGCCGTGCCATAGCCGAAGCCAGATGCCCTCGTGTGGCTGAGTCTCCGGCGCCTTGCCGATTTCAACCGTGCTGCGGATTTGCTTCACGAGTTCGAGTCCGCCGTATGCTTCGGCGATCACGAGAGCGGCCCGGAACGCGCTCGAAGCGCCGGAACAAGTGACGATTCGGTTGTCGACGACCAGCTGCTCCCGGGATGGGCGAGCGCCGTAACGCTCGAGAAACTCGCCGGCCAGCCAGTGCGTGGCGGCGGTCTTGTGGCGCAGCAATCCGGCTGCGGCCAGCAGCGTCGAACCGGTTGAGCTGGCGAGGATCCAGGCTGGCGACACCGTTTGCAGCCAGTCGGCGATCTCGGTCAGCTTGTCGCAGCCGATTCCGCCCGGAACGACGACGACCTCCGGGTTGCCGATCTCCTCGAGCGTGGCCTCGGCGGTCTCGACGCCTCCAGGACCAGCGTGCTCGCCGCGAGTGATGCCGACCCGGACTACCTCGAGTTCGGGGATGCGAGAGAGCACGAACCGGAAGACCTCTGTCTCATCGACGAGGACGCCTTGGTAGACGACGATCGCAATCGTCGGACTGGTGTGCATCCGGGTGTGCACCCTTCCATGCTATGTCGTTTCCTGCGAAGCGCAGCAGGATTCTTGCCCGCCAAGGCCTCGCCGAGCCGGCCGGAACCCTCGATTGAGAGCCCGCCGCTGTCCATCGGGCACATCGTCGCTGGGCAACTGCGTTGTGGGCTAGCTATTCAGCATCACCCGAAAGGTTTCTGGCGGTGGCCGTCATCCCCCTGGCCGGCGCGCGTCAGGCCAGGTCGGCCATGGCCGCGACCGCCTGATCGATCTGCTCTGGTGTAATCACGATGCTCGTTCCGAAGCGAACGTATTGGTCCCGGTATGGCGTGACACTGGTTACTATGCCGTGATCCCGGTGCAGTCGGTCGACTACCTGGCCGGCGTGCATGGCGGCCACCTCGCAACACACCAGACCACTCGACAGCTGCGGGTCACTTGGGGTGACGACTCGGACACCCGGCACTTCAGCCAGACCCTCCTTGAGCTGGGTCGCGAGCTCGCGGGTGCGTGCGGCGACCCGGTCGGCCCCGATCGACTCGTGGAACTGGAACGCATCCGCCACTGCCCACCGGTGCTCGAAAGCCTTGTACCCGCCAGGCGTCCCGGCGTCCTGGAACGGACGCGGCGAGTCGGTCCCGCTCAGCCAGTTGTTGAAGCCAGTCGGGTCGAACGGGGGAATGAGCGCGCCGATCGCCAGGCCGGCTTGCGGGTTCGCCCAGATCAGCCCGGTACCGCGCGGCCCGAACAGCCACTTGTGCGTCCCCGAGATGAACACGTCACAGCCCAGCTCATTCGGCCCGTCTTCTTCAGCGCCCAGCCCGTGGATTCCGTCGACGCACAGCAGAGCGCGCTGGCCGGGCACACGGTCACGATTGGCGTTGGCCAGCATGTCGGCGATCTGC